>NZ_CP156660.1:1217050-1521312 GCF_039851975.1 Desulfoscipio sp. XC116 | reverse complement strand
TCCAATTCAAAAGAGCGATAATTGGTATTAACCGTAACTAAAACGGCGCCCATTTTGGCACTGCCAAATTGAGCAAGCACCCATTCACATACATTATTAGCCCAAATTGAAACATTCTCCCCTTTTTGTATGCCCATGGCCATAAACCCTTTGGCAACCTGATTGCAAATATCCCTGAACTCCCGATAATTATATCGAATACCCCGTTCATGATATACCAGGGCAAGATTATCACCAAGTTCAGCAGCCATTAAATCGACCAGCTGCCCGATGGTAACTTTACCAATTTCAAACTGGGGTGCATTCATTCAGAAAAGCCTCCCTTTATAAAAATTATACCTTCAAAATTAGTTATATAGTAAATTGATAAGCCGCTAGACAACGCACAAGTTTTCTGTCACTTTTTAATATTCTGAATTATGCAATCATTACAATCCCCCCCCCGCTCGTTTTTACTTAAACTTAAATAAATATATACCAAGCTTTTAATATATCCTCATTTTTTCCACCGTACATATCAAAAATAAGTTGAAGATAGAGAGCAACACAGAAGCCCCGCGCTTTTGTGTTGCTGTAAATGATAAATGCTATATGAATAAGCCTCAAATATTACATAATTTATTTAATAAAGAGAATGTGTAAAAATTCAACAACCCAGCAACCGGGCTATAACCATACGCTGCACTTCAGAAGTGCCTTCACCAATTTCGAGTAGTTTAGCATCTCTTAAATACCTCTCCACGGGGAACTCCTTCATATAACCATAACCACCATGAATTTGAATGGCCTCTAAAGCAGCTTTGGTGGCCGCCTCCGATGCATAAAGTTTGGCTATGGCCGCCTCTTTTGAACAGGGAAGGCCATTATCCTTAAGCCAGGCCGCCTTCAAGCATGTTAGCCGTGCCACCTCAACACTGGCCGCTATATCGGCTAATTTAAACTGAATTGCTTGAAATTTTGAAATACTCTGACCAAACTGTACCCTTTCCCGAGCATATTTTAGGGATGCATCCAGGCAAGCCTGGGTGATTCCCACAGCCATTGCGCCAATGGCAATACGCCCTCCATCTAATACCTGGAGAAACTGCTTAAAACCACCATTCTCTTTACCCACCAAATTCTCTTTGGGCACGCGCACATCATCAAAAAATAATTCGGTAGTATTAGACCCATGCAGTCCCATCTTTTCATAACCGGCTCTGACAGTGAAACCGGGTGTATCAGTGGGGACTATTATAGCACTAATTCCCCGCTTACCTTTGCTTTTATCAGTCACCGCCGTTATTGTAACAAATTTGGCGTAGCCGGCATTGGTAATAAAGCATTTACTGCCATTAATCACCCATTCATCACCATTCAGCGTCGCAGTTGTTTTAGTACCGCCGGCATCCGTTCCGGCCTCGGGCTCGGTAAGCCCGAATGACCCTATGCTTTCCCCGCTGCACAACATGCTTAAGTATTTCCTTTTTTGCTCTTCACTGCCAAATAAATATATGGGCGCACAACCAAGAGAGATATGAGCCTCATAAGTCAACCCTGTCGACGCGCACGCTCTGGTGATTTCCTCCAGGGCAAGACAATAACTAATATAGTCGGCACCAGCCCCACCGTATTGTTCAGGGAACGGCAGGCCCATAAGATCCATTTCGGCTAATTTTTGAACGATATCCACAGGAAACTGACCGCTTTTATCAATATTCGCTGCTTTGGGGGCTATTTCCTGCTGAGCAAACTCATATACCACATCCCTGATCATTTTTTGATCCCGGGTTAAGCTAAAATCCATAATAACGCCTCCTCATGCCATTTGTTTGAATTTTATGAATTCGCAAAATTCAGGCAACTGGGAAACATCACACCCTCAATGGTTAAATATCATAACCGAAAAGCATTTTTACCGGCCCCAACGGCATTTTGCCTTTAAATTAACACTATTTATAAAGATATGTTGTAAACCACCTTTTACGCAATTATTACCGGGTTGTTAACAATAAAAAAGAAAAGCTGAGCAAGGGCACAGCTTTTCTGGCTATTACAGCAGCAATAAGAACTGAATTTTATTACCGACGTTTACGTTAAATTATATTTCATCAATTTTTTATATAAACCCGGCCTGGATATACCCAGCATCTGCGCTGCTTTGGCCTTATTACCCTTACTATTCATCAACGTTTGCAAAATCACCATTTTTTCGGCCTGATTCATTACGTCAGCCAGGGTCTGACCCTGGGCCAGTTTTATTGAAAGATCATCTTTTTGTTCGTGATCATAGCTTTTGTGCTCTAAAGGTTCTTCATCCAATATGTTAATCAAATGATTAGGCAAATGTTCTTTGCGTATTGTCTTACCTTCTAAAACATTAAAGGCTCGTTCAATTGTATTTTCCAATTCACGAATATTACCCGGCCAAGAATATTTTTGAAATATATTCTCAACCTGAGACGATAAACATACGACTTTTAATCCAAATAATTTATTATACTTTTCAATAAAGTGAAGTACTAAATTTTTGATATCTTCTTTCCTTTCCCGCAAGGGTGGGATGGGGAGATTAACCACATTTAAACGATAAAATAAGTCTTCCCGGAATTTTTTATACTTAACCATATGGTGCAAATTTACATTGGTAGCCACCACCACCCTGACATCGGACAATTTCACTTCCACACCACCCAGTTTCTGTATCTCCTTTTCCTGTATAAACCTTAATAATTTGGCCTGCAGCACAAAGGATAAATCCCCTATTTCATCAAGAAATACAGTACCGCCATTGGCTAGTTCCAATTTACCCACCTGACCGCCTTTTTTGCCGCCTGTAAAAGCACCATCTTCATAGCCAAAGAATTCAGATTCCAGTAAAGTATCAGGGATAGCCGCACAGTTGATCTTAATAAATGGACCCGACCTGCGCAAACTGGCGGCATGAACGGCCTGAGCAAAGAGCTCCTTTCCTGTGCCGCTTTCACCGGTGATCAAAATATTTGAATTGCGCGGCGCGACTTTTAATATTGTTTCCTTTAGATCTATCATTTGAGGACTGTTGCCAATAATACTATCCACCGTATACATCCCATTAAAGCCATTGGACTTTAATGGTTTCTTTTTTTTAGTTATACCCCTTTCATTGGGCAACTCCCGATCCGAATTTAAAAAAATAAGTTTGACCAGTGCTCCCCGTATCCGCTGATTTATAATAATGGGCAGGTAATCCGCCAGAAAATTGCGCCCCTCCACACTGGATATTTTGCCTATCTCAGGCTCACCGGTCTGTAATGTCTTGACCAACCTGCGCAATCCATTATATTTACATACATCAACTAACTTATGGCCTATCAAGTTATCCGGAGATGTTTTTAAAGTTTCAGCCAAAGCAAGATTAACTTGCTTAATAACCCCATCTTCGCTAATCACCAGCAAACCTTCATTACTATTCTCGAAAATTGTATTAAGGATTTTTTCGGCTGAATAACCTTCTTGAACTTTAATATTGTCCAGCATGCTATTTGTGCTCTCCGGATAAAGCACTGACAATCACCTCGTTTAAATATTTTGACTTTAGCAAATATTTTATCAACTAACTATAAGTATGTACAGCACCGGATGACAACTTAGACATAAAATATTGCTTAAATGCAGCTATATACTATGATTATTATACTGTGTCACAATTGATTACACTTTTATAAAACTCCGCTTACATAACTTCCCGAATATCATTATTGCTTTTTAATTATTAAGTTAACACTGAATATGTAACTTTAGGCAGGAATATAAAAAGATTTATCGAATTATTTATGCAAATCCTGGAAAGGAAGCGAGTAATTTGCCAAAGGAAGCAATTAATATAAAAGGAACTAAACATGGTCTTATTATTTTACTTGATCCAAGTCGAGATTTTGAAGATATTAAAACCGGTTTAAAAAATAAAATGGAATCTTCCAGCGGTTTTTTTTCCGGTGCAAAGTTTACGCTATACCATGAAAAAACACTTATTCCCGCGGAAAAAAACGAGTTGGAGTCTATCTGCAAGGCTTACGGTTTGATTCCCAACCCGGAAACCCAGTGGCCGCCATTTCAGCGTAAAGGTCAAGGCAAACCGGAAATACCGGTTAATAATACCCGGGCTGCTCATCATCCTATGCCCGGTGAGGCCGCTTTACTGGTAAAACATACCTTGCGTTCCGGACAAATGATCAGCCACAACGGACATGTAACGGTTGTAGGCAACATTCACCCGGGGGCCAAGGTGTCAGCAGCGGGTAATATAATAGTAATGGGCACTTGCTCCGGCTTCGCTCATGCCGGCAAATCCGGCAATCGTCAAGCTTATATTATTGCTTTGCAAATTAAGAACGGTCACTTAAGAATAGCAGACCAAATACTATATCCCGGCCCGGAGCAATCACTCAGCGGACCTGTAATAGCCAATATCAGTAATGAAAAAATTATTTTAACCGACTATGTTGGAATAGGTGAATTTAAACAATCGGTCCCGGAATATGTGTAATAAACTACCAATGAGCAAAATGACCTACAGCAGCATTTGAAGCTACCATAGGCCAAATCAAGCGGCAACCGACAAAGCATTTTACCCGATGAAAATAACATGGATTTATTGATTATTGATTTATGTATCTGTCGGCGGCCAACAGCCCGATAATGGTTTTAGCGTCAACAATTTCACCACTGACAGCCATATCCAGAGCTACTGGCAGTGATTTTTTTTCAACTTCGATAAACTCGTCCTGGTCAAGCTTTTGGTTATATTTAGTCAAATCGCTGGCCACAAATAAATGCAACTGCTCCGTGCAAAATCCGGGTGAAGTATAAAAAGAGTATACCCGTTGCCAGTTTTGAGCACGATATCCCGTTTCTTCCTCCAATTCTCTTTGAGCGCATTGCAGGGGATGTTCATCCGCTTCTATTTTCCCGGCTGGTATTTCCCAGAGCTCTTTGCCTACAGGATGACGATATTGTTTAACCATAAGCACTTCATCCCCACCTGTTAACGCCACCACAGCCACCGCATCGGCGCAACCGACCACTTCACGGTTACCCGTGCGGCCATCGGGTAAATACACCCGATCCTTGCGCACTGTTAAAATTTTACCGGTAAATACTGTTTCTTGATGAATTATTTTTTCAGACATGGTAACCCTCCAAATAACTTAAATTTGGGCGACTCTTTTCATCTCCCACAGAGCCAGTCCCGGCAACAAAGCATAATCTTCAGTGTCCAGATGACTGGGTGCTGAAGTATCAAACAAAACATTACCCGTAGGCGGAAACTCATCATCCCCTTCCCATATAACAAAAGTAATCGGTATCTTGGGCAACACCGGCACCGTTACAGACACATCGCCAATGCTGTCCTTCCATCCGCCAAGTCTTTCCGCCGCTTCCAGCATTTTTTCAATATTGCCGGCAAATATAGATACCAGAGGTTTAATGGCCCGGTTGGTAAAGGGGCCAACATATATAGAACCACTGGGCAATTCCTTAAAGGACACTTTGGCGTTCTCCACGTCCCGGGGACTGCAATGAGTAAGATAATGCAACAATACTACCTTATAATCAATTTTTACTTCCCCGTCACCGGCACAGCATTCTATATTACCTCCGGGATAGTATACGCGATACTTGCCGCCTAAAAACGGTACCACAAAAAAAGAACCGGACTGATCAAAATCGACTAAAGCATTATTAGCCATTACTTCCGGCGTATTTCGAGAAAATTCCTTCATTGCCTTGGCGTAAGCCGGTTTTAAATTCATCAATGCCATAAAAACCAAAACCTCCTCTTTTGGAAATTAAGCCGTAAAAGCATATAATAATTAATCACTTGCAGCTTTTGCCAAATATACTTGATAGATTAAAAGCATTTTACCACAAAAAAACGCCACAATAATTATTTTTAATAAAGATGCCATCGTCTCACTTTTAACTGCATATTTTTGTTTACACAAGCAAGGAATTTTTTCTATTTGCGAGAAATATATTATATGTTGCTATCAATTACTGTTTAGGAGTGTATAAATCGTGCTTCGTATTGGCATACCCAGTGCTCTTTTTTATTATGTGTATTATCCCCTGTGGAAAACTTATTTTGATGAACTGGGTACACAAGTGATAACCTCCGGGAAAACCACTCGTAAATTAATGGATAACGGTGTGCGCGAAGCGTTGGCTGACGCCTGTGTGCCCGTGAAAGTTTTCTTTGGCCACACCATGGCCATAAGCGATCAAGTAGATTATTTATTTATCCCACGCATTGTTTGCTTAAATAAAAAAACCGTTTATTGCCCTAAATTTTTAGGATTACCCGACATGATTCGCCACGGGATCCCAGGCATGCCTCCCATAATTGATGTGCGCGTGGATGCCCGCGAACGAAAGGACAGCATATTATCCGCTTATTATCAAGTGGGAAAAATGCTTGGCAAAACATCGGCACAAATAATAAAGGCCTTATTAAAAGCTCAAATCAAACAGTTCAAATTCCAAAGGTTATTATGCGGCGGTTTACAGCCTTTAGAGGCCATTGATAATATCTTTAACGGCAAGCATAATAAACCACCGGACAATCAAGGACAATTGAAATTCGCCGTCGTAGGCTATCCGTATATTATTCACGACCAGTACATCAGTGTTGCTATAATTAATAAATTACGCAAAATGCGCATTAATGTAGTTACACCGGATAACCTTTCTCCACTTACCGTGAGGATACAAAGGCATGCATCACCCAAACGTTTATTTTGGACATTCAGCGAGCGCACCCTGCGAGCGACCCGCTATTTTGCCGGTCGAAATGATATTGACGGCATTATACACCTGTCAGCGTTCGGCTGCGGTCCAGACTCCATCGTGGACAGGTTCATCCAATTAGATAACTACTCAAGCACTATACCGTTTATGAGCTTGACCGTTGACGAGCACAGCGGCGAGGCCGGGGTAAGCACCAGGCTGGAAGCGTTTGTTGATATGGTCAAAAGAAAAAGAAGGGATATAACGTAATGCGTAAAGTAACCTTCCCGCACATGGGAGAATCCTACCGCACTTTTAAAATGTTATTAAACGACTTGGGGAATGAAGTGATATTACCGCCCAGGCCCAGCCGTAAAACCTTAAACATGGGCGTTCAGTATACTCCCGAATTTGCCTGTTTCCCTTTAAAAATATTAATGGGTACTTACCTTGAAGCCATTGAAAAAGGGGCTAATATTTTAGTCACTTCCGGAGGGGTGGGACCCTGCCGGGCCGGACTTTATGCTGATTTACATAAAAAGATTTTACACGACCTGGGATACCCCATTGAAATGATTATTTTTGAGCCGCCCCGCTTATATCCCATTAGTTTTATCCGCAATGTATATAAGCTAAATCCCGGCAGATTATCCATAAAAGCTATTATCGGCCGCATAAAAAAGGCGTGGCGCAAATTGCAGGCACTGGATAACGCCGAAAAGGCAACCCATGTTATTAGACCCAGAGAATTAAAGAAAGGCACTACTACACGAAAATATAAACAAGTTTTAGAATGGATAGACAGCGCCTATAACACAAATGACATTATTGAAGCCGAAGCGGCTGCCCTGGAGGAGTTGCACAAAGTTCCCCAGGATCCTAACCGGCTGGTTATAAAAGTAGGTATTGTCGGCGAAATCTACGTACTGCTGGAGCCGGCCGCCAATTTGGAAATTGAGGAAACGCTGGGCAACCTGGGGGTTGAGGTGGAACGCTCCATATTTTTAACCGGTTGGACTAGGGATAATACCTGGAAAGAGACTGTAGAGGGAACAACAGTAAAAGATGCTGCCAAGCATTACCTGCCGGAATTAATTGGCGGGCACGGCAGGGATTCCATAGGCAATACCATATTATATTCCAAGCGCGGCTTTGACGGTGTTATCCAACTGGCCCCCTTTACCTGTATACCCGAGATAGTGGCCCGCACCATATTACCCGCTGTTAGCAGGGATTACAATATACCTGTGCTCACTTTTTTTCTTGATGAACAAACCGGAAAAGCGGGAATGAACACCCGCCTGGAAGCGTTCGCCGACTTAATGAAAAGGAAAAAATTAAAAAAACAAGACAAATCAAAACTGTGGCTACCCTCCGGTGCCTTGTAAATATTTCTGAAGCGCAAGGAAGTGACTTTATGCAAGCCTATCTTGGTATGGATGTTGGATCCGTCAGCACTAACTTAGTTATTCAAGATCAGGCCGGCCAAGTAATAGCCGACCTTTATTTGCGAACCAGGGGTCGCCCTGTAGAAGCCATTCAGGATGGTTTACAGCAGATTGCTCAATTAATACCCGAACAAACAAAGATTTGCGGAGTAGGCACTACGGGCAGCGGACGTTATCTGGCCGGAGTAATGGTCGGCGCGGATGTAATTAAAAATGAGATTACCGCCCATGCCGTAGCCGCATCTCATTTTATTCCTCAAGTGCAAACAATTCTTGAAATAGGCGGGCAGGATTCGAAGATAATAATCATCAGGGACGGCATTGTCACCGATTTCGCTATGAACACCGTTTGCGCAGCCGGTACCGGGTCTTTTTTAGATCAACAGGCCTCACGGCTGGGCATTCCCATTACCGAATTCGGTACCCTGGCTCTAAAATCATCTAATCCGGTACGCATTGCCGGACGCTGCACGGTATTCGCCGAATCGGACATGATTCATAAACAGCAAATGGGCCATCCCGTGCATGATATTATTAACGGTCTATGCGAAGCGCTGGTGCGCAACTATCTAAACAATATCGGCAAAGGCAAGGAAATCCTGGCACCGGTTATCTTTCAGGGCGGAGTGGCTGCCAATGCAGGCATAAAAGCATCATTCGAAAAGGCACTGGGCATGGAAATAACAGTACCGCCTCATCACGACGTAATGGGGGCCATTGGCGCAGCGCTGCTGGCCAAGGAGGAACTTGCGGAAACTCATAAGACCACTGGTTTCAAAGGTTTTTCCATCGCTAAATTAACTTATCGAACCGGCAGCTTTGAATGTGACGGCTGTCCCAATAACTGCGAGATTGCTGAAATATATGAGGAAAACCGTGTGATTGGGCGCTGGGGAGCCAGGTGCCCCAGATGGGATATCATACAGGAGGGATAGTGTGACTGAGCATGATTTAAAAATACTGGCAGTTTTTTTTAATTCAATAATCGTAGTTATTATGCTTGTTTCCGGTATCTGGGTGGGTATTGACGCTTACAAAACGGGACGCACACGGGCGGAATCAATTATTTGGGGCATTTTTGCCGGCTGGCTTTTAGTCGTAGGTCCGGTTTTTTACTACTTTTTTAAGAATAAATTTTATAAAAAAAACCGCTGAATTAAGCGGTTTTTTTATTACCATTGATGCCCCGTTATTGTTGTTACTGAGATCGCCTGCACCATCGCGGATCGGCTGATGATCTTTTTATTAAAGTACAGACCCTACTCCGGTTTACATGTGTCAACGATCATCTACAAGCACTTCATTATATTCTGAAATAACACAACATTTATTCATTTAGCGCAAATTTAAAATAGCATAAAAACAATAGCTTTTCAAAAAACAATTAATTTTATGGAAAAGGCATATAATTTGCTAGTACTAATGCATATAACATATATTATTTTTTCATCTTAGGCTACAGGGAAGGAGGTGGCCCCATGTCCCGACCCCGGTTGAACCAAGGTTTAGTTCAGGTATATACAGGAAATGGCAAGGGCAAGACAACGGCATCCCTAGGTTTGGCCTTAAGGGCCATTGGTCACGGCTATAAAGTTTTTATGCTGCAGTTTATGAAAGGCAGCAAGGATTATGGTGAAATCCAGGCAGCGGAAAAGTATTTGCCCAATTTGATTATTGTGCAAAGTGGTTTGGAAACTTTTGTTAGCAAGAATAACCCATCCCGGGCGGATATTGATCTGGCCAAGCAAGGACTTAAAACAGTCCGGAAAGTCATTAGCGAAGGAAATTATGATTTGGTTATTTTGGATGAAGTTAATACCGCTCTGGACTTTAAATTAATTGAATTGGATGATGTATTGGAAATTATTAAATCCAAACCACGCCATGTCGAGTTGATTTTAACGGGAAGATATGTACCCAAGGAAATAACCGAAATTACCGATCTGGTCAGCGAAGTAAATCTAATTAAACATCCCTATTATCAAGGTGTCACGGCCAGAGAAGGAATTGAATACTGACACATAGGCGGGTGAGGATATGATGTTGGAAGTTGGTAAACTAATACAGGGAGATAAACGCACGGCAGCCAAGATGATTACCCTAATTGAAAATAACGGCGCGGGTAAAGAAGAGTTATTAAGCCAAATATACCCGCATACAGGCCGGGCCCATGTTATAGGAGTAACGGGTTCGCCCGGTGCGGGCAAAAGCTCATTAACAGATGAATTAATTAAACAGGCACGTAAATATGATAATAAAGTTGGTGTGGTAGCCGTTGACCCAACGTCACCCATATCCGGCGGTGCACTCTTAGGCGATCGCATCCGCATGCAGGAACATGCTTTAGATAAAAATGTTTTTATCCGCAGCATGGGCACCAGGGGATGCCTGGGCGGTTTGGCCCGAGCCACTAAAGATGTGGTTAAGGTACTGGACGCTTACGGCTGCAATATTATTATTGTTGAGACAGTCGGTGTCGGTCAAAGTGAATTGGACATTATGCATTACGCCGATAGCACCCTGGTTGTACTTACACCCGGGGGCGGCGATCATATTCAGACCATCAAAGCAGGAATTATGGAAATCGCTGATATTTTTGTAATTAACAAATGCGATTTAGGCCACACGAAAAAAATTATTACCGATATTGAACAAATGCTGGACATGAGCCCCCGCTTTCATACGGGCTGGCGGCCACCGGTGGTGGAAACCAGCGTAGTCAACCAGCACGGCATAGACGAGCTCTGGTCGACAATCAATAACCATCTGCAGTATGCCGGCGACAGTGGTGAGCTGCAGGAAGCCGTTCGTCAAAGGCTGAGCATGGAAATGATAGAGCTTGCAGAGGAGAGTCTGCGCAAGCAATTGTGGGATCATTTTCATCAAGCGAACGGGCTGAGTGATATATTGCATCAAATGGTGGAACGCAAAACAGACCCTTACACCCAAGCCCAAAAATTTTTATATGATTTTTTAAAGGAGCGTTGCTGATATGAACGAAATTAAAACCGCCCGAGATAAATGGCTGACCGCAAAAAGCAAAAAAAAGAACCGGGACATTAATTTTGAAACCGTATCCGGCCTGCCGGTCGAAGATTTGTACACACCGGAAGATATCAAAAACTTGGATTACATGAAGGATATCGGCTTCCCAGGCGATTATCCCTATACCAGGGGTGTACAAAGCAACATGTATCGCGGCAGGCTGTGGACCATGCGTCAGTTTGCCGGATTCGGCACGGCCGAGGAATCCAACTTGCGTTATAAATACCTGCTGGGGAAAGGGCAGACCGGACTCAGTGTAGCCTTTGATATGCCTACTATCATGGGTTATGACAGCGATCATCCCCGTTCCCTTGGTGAAGTGGGCCGGGTAGGTGTGGCCATAGACAGCCTTGAGGATATGGAAACACTGTTTAACGGTATTCCCCTGGATAAGGTCAGCACTTCCATGACAACCAACGCGCCGGCCTCTATTCTCTGGTGTCTGTATATCGCCACCGGGGAAAAACAAGGCGTGGCTTCGGAACAATTAACAGGCACCATCCAAAATGACATTTTAAAGGAATACATTGCCCAAAAGTCCTGGATATTTCCGCCGGAGCCATCCATGCGCTTAATTACAAATATATTTGAGTATGCCGCCAAACACGTGCCCAAATGGAATACTGTAAGCATCAGCGGCTACCATATCCGCGAAGCCGGCTCAACCGCCGTGCAAGAATTGGCTTTTACACTGGCGGATGGTTTTGCCTATATAGAGGCCGGCATTGAGGCGGGTCTAAATGTAGATGATTTCGCTCCCCGGCTGTCCTATTTCTTTAATTCACATATCGACTTTTTCGAAGAGATTGCTAAGTACCGTGCCGCCCGGCGAATATGGGCCCGGCGTATGAAAGAAAAATACGGGGCTAAGAATCCTAAATCATGGCTGCTGCGCTTCCATACTCAGACTGCCGGCTGCAGCTTGACCGCTCAACAACCTGAAAACAATATCGCACGTACCGCATACGAAGCCCTGGCTGCAGTGCTGGGGGGCACTCAGTCCCTGCACACCAACTCCATGGATGAGGTCCTGGCTTTACCTACCGAGAAAGCTGCGCAAATAGCGCTGCGCACCCAGCAAATTCTGGCTTACGAAACAGGCGTAGCCAATGTTATCGATCCCCTGGCAGGCTCGTATTATGTGGAAGCCTTAACCAATAAAATGGAAGAAGAAGCTGAAAAATATTTTGCGGAAATCGAGCGCCGCGGCGGCGTTCTGGCCGCTATTGATCAGAACTTTTTCCAGCAGGAAATTGCTGACGCTGCTTACCATTATCAGCGGGCTATAGATAAGAAAAAACGCATCCAGGTTGGCGTAAATGAATTTATCGATCCCAATGAAGAATTGGAAATTGAATTATTAATCATTGATCCTGAAATCGAGCGCAAACAAGTAGAGAAAGTTGGAAAACTGCGCCGCGATCGTAATAACTTACTGGTTGGGGATACCCTTGATGCATTGCGTCAAGCCGCGCAGGGCACTGAGAATATGATTCCTTTCATTCTCGAATGTGTAAAAGCTTATGCCACCGAAGGCGAAATTATACAGACTTTGCGTGAAGTATTCGGTGAGTACAAGGAAAAACCTACTTTTTAAACTTTCGACAAGGGAGGCAAAACCAATGGCAAAGAAAATCAGGGTGCTGGTGGCCAAACCCGGCCTGGACGGCCATGACCGGGGTGCCCGGGTTATCGCCCGCGCACTAAGAGACGCCGGTATGGAGGTAGTATATACCGGCTTGCACCAAACACCGGAACAAATAGTAGAAGCAGCCATTCAAGAAGATGTGGATATTGTCGGCCTGTCCGTTTTAAGCGGTGCACACATGACACTGTTCCCCAGGATCTGCCAACTGCTCAAGGAAAACGGTGCCGACGATATCATGGTTATGGGCGGCGGTACCATACCCGAAGCGGATGTTATGGCACTCAAGGAGGGAGGCTTTGCAGCAGAAGTATTCACTCCCGGCACAACCATAGAAACCATTGTGGAATGGATAAACGCCAACGCCAAGGTACAATAACATTTACCCGAACATTTACCCGCCCGGACTTGTTCCGGGCGGTTTAGTCTATTTTAAACAATGTTTATCAACCCAACAACCGCAGCCGCCACTTGCACCGGAATCAAGCATTTATTAACGGTTTGGTACTTAACATTAGTCATGCAGGAGCCCCCGTTTGATCATTTTCTCTTTAACCGTAGGGTAATAATCCAAATTAGTATGCGGCAGGAATTTACTGCCCACAAACTTATTCATAAATGCCTCATTAGCATTAAGTTCAAAATACGTTATATTGCGAGCAATTTCTTCTGCTTCCAGTCTGCTTTCCTCGGACAACAGCACCAGCCTGGCCCCTTCACCGGAACTGTTACCCAAGCGTATCATCCGCTCCCTGGGCAGGTCGGGATAGAAACCTATAGTTATGGCCGATTCCAGATCCAGATACTGACCAAAGGCGCCGGCGGCATAAAATGTAGAAATATCATTCATCCGAGAGCCAACACCCTCCAGCAGCACTTCGAGAGCTGCGTTCACCGCACCCTTGGTACGCATAATATTATTTATATCTGTTTGAGTAAAAGTAATATCTTTCCCTGTGGCTGAATCCGCCGCCGGAACAACCACAAAACTCTTGTCAGCACCCCGAAATTTACCCGCCCGGTCAATAACACCGGCCAGCATTAGCTCAGCCAGACAATCCACCAGTCCGGAACCGCAGATACCCACGGCTTTGCGGCCGTCTATAGTACGATAATGAACCTGCCGAGTGTCCGGATCTATGCGCACCTGATATACCGCTCCCGGCTCGGCCCGCATACCGTCCCGGGCAACCCCGCCCTCCAGCGCCGGACCGGCCGCACCGGCACAGGCCACCAACCACTCGTTATTGCCCAACACTATTTCCCCGTTGGTACCAATATCAACAAATAGAGCCAGCTCGGGCTTTTTATGCAATCCGCTGGCCAGTATACCGGCTACAATATCACCGCCCACATAACTGCCTACACTGGGCAAACAATAAATAGGAGCCCGGGGGTTTACAGCCAATCCAATAGCTGACGCGCTAATGTATCCGGGCAAGTTGACCACCGGAATATAAGGAGCCATGCAAATGCGGGAAGGATCAACACCCAAAAGTAAATGTACCATGGTACTGTTGGCCCCCACCGTAACAGCACTGATAGCACCGCCATAAAAGTCTTGTTTTTGCGCCAGACGGCCTATAATACCGTTTAATGTATCCACCACCGCCTGCTGCAGTTGCTTTCTCCCCGAGGTGGTGCCGGCCAGATAGATTCTTGTTAATATGTCTGCACCGTAGGCTGCCTGACCGTTAAAATCAGCCGCCATATCGAGCACCTTACCGGTAACCATATCTACCAGGTAGCCAACCACGGTAGTGGTACCCAAATCAACCGCCAGCCCCAAATGCCGGTTTGTCGTATCACCCGGTTCAATGTCAACCAACTGCCAGGCATGTCCAGATCGGGCTACTGTGACAGTCACCCGCCAGTTGGCATTGCGCAGCACCTCACTTACTTTATTCATTAATAATAACGGTACCGACAGGCCCGAATACCGGTTTTCAAGTGTCCCCAGCAACCTGTCCACATCAGCCTGATTATTTAGCAAACTTGGCTGTTCCAGCTCTATATAGCGTTTTTGGCTCATCGGGTTAAGGTTAACATCAACAAGCACTCTGTTCTGCAATATAATTGAATAATTGTTTGCAACCGACAATCAATATAAACCTCCTTGTAATTATCCAATACAACGATAATATTCAGTAAATTTACACTATAAATAATAACACAGCTAATTAAAATGCAAAAGAGATACCCAAGGTATCTCTTATGAAATTACTTGCCGATTATTCTTTTTAAATCTGCCCACCAGCCTAGTCACCAATCTCACCAGCGGATGGGCTAAATGATCTCCCAAGATTTTATAGTCATTCTTTATTTTAGTTAATTCTTGTTGTGCCAGGCGCAGTGCGTGGCCCAGCTTTTCCCCCTCAGCCATGGAATGCTTTAAATCAGCGCTCAGCGCATTAATCTCCTCCCGCCATATTTTTTGCTCCTGGCCTGAATTGTCTTTTAGCCGTTCCAGCTTCTGCCTTAATTCCACAATCTCGGTTTGCAACTCGGCGACCCGATTAGCGTGACTTTCCTTCATTTCAATTATTTTGGCTTTATTTTCACGGTCCCGTTCTTTATACTGCTGCAGCTTGCTGAACAAAGTCTCTTGGCTGGATTGATTGACATTCATTAATTGTTGCATCTTTAAATTTTCTTTTTCTTTTTCTTTGTTTCTGGCCACCCAGAGCCTACACTGGTATAGTATACTGTTAGCCTTGGCTTCCAGTTTTTGCAGATGCTCCTTATAACGATATATTTCTTTTTTCCTTAACGACAATAACAGGTCCTTTTCAGCCATCTGAGTAGTCATTTGCTCATATCTGCCCACCTCGCTCTGACGCAGGGCCAATGCGGCAGCAACCTCTCGGTGGGCCGTTGACAATTCCTCAATTTGTTTTTGCAATACCGCGTTTTTATGGAACCATTTACTCCGCTCCCGACTCCAACGACCTCTCTGGCGCTTGATTGATTCCAAATATCTTTTAATAATGCGATCATAGATAACTCTGGATTCCGAATTGTAGCACCATACTCCATTTCCTATTTCATCAAAATAAGGGAATTTCCTTAAAACATCCCGTATTTCTTTTTGACCGGAATCTCTCCACTTATTAACCATATCGGTTAATTGGACCAGCGAAAGCCCCGTGGGATGTATTTTAAGAGCCTTGATGATTAAATGCTTTAAAGAATAATGCTCTGTTTCCACTTCCCATTCGGTTAACCCCCAAAAACCATTAACCAATTGAATAAACCTGCCATCGTTAATTAACTCCGCCTGTTCCGCTACCGGTTTACTCTTTCTTTTCCTTGCCCCATTTTTAAAAAGCTCGTTTGTGCTAAGGGGCTTTTGTTTTTTTAATAGCAGATTATACAATTGATCATTATCCCGTTTTCCTTCCAGATTTAAAAACCATATGTAACCATCGCCGGTGTCAAAACATTTATGTTGCTCCAAGCACAAGCAAACTTTTTCCTCCACCTGTTCCGCTGAATAATCCACCAACATTTGCCTGTGCACATAGGGGGTCAATTCAGCCACAGACAAAGATTCAAAGAAAAATAAAGTCTTTTTAAGTACATCGGTAAGCGAATTTAATGTACCGTTCATTTTTTGCACCACCTCAAGCTAATAGTTATATTACCTGGTATATACTTCATCTTTTATTTAAAATTTCCTTCCTGATTATTAAATTTTTTCAATTTTTTTCCTGAACTTTTTACTTGTTCATGAGCACTTACTACCATATAATTAGATAAATAATCCATGCTCATTAGAAGAGGTGGTGGTTAAGTTGGTCTTGGGAAATAAAATACATACAGGGAATGAGGCATTAAACGATCAGCTGGCCTATGAAGGTCCTGTACAGCCGGAATACATTTCAGAACTGGATATGGCACCCGATTTGCATGTTTTTCGTGAACCGCACAAACAACATAAAGCACTGGTTGATATAGCGGCCTCCTCTGATGGAATGGTTTATATTGCCCGCCATCAGAACGTTATTGTGGGTTATGTCACATTCCATGATCCCGATAAATACAGCCGCTGGTGCAAGCATGGTAATATCCTGGAATTGGGTGCCATTGAGGTAAGCCCTACCTGGCGCAAACACAAGATAGGTAAAAAGCTCATGCAGCTTGCCTTTACCAATCCCATTATGGACGAAAAAATTGTTATTACCATCGAATTTTGCTGGCACTGGGATCTTGAAAGCACAGGCCTTGACATCTGGCAATATCAAAAGATGCTGAGCAAGGTATTTGGCAGTACCGGCTTGGTGCGAGTTCCCACCGATGATCCGGAGATACTTGAACATATCGCCAACGTAATGATGGCCCGCATAGGCCCCCGGGTACCCGAAGAAGATGTTAAAAAGTTTGAAAATATGAAATTCTGTGGCGGCAGCATTTTTCACTATCACTAGCTGATCGTCATTCATGATCCGACCGGCAATAAAAAGTCAGAAATAGCATAAACAGGCCCCCGGCATCTAACGCTGAGGGCTTGTTAATATGCAAACTATATTATTAATCAGCGCAAACTGTAGTTGGGAGCTTCCTTGGTAATTGCCACGTCATGGGGATGACTTTCCCGCAAGCCGGCCGGGCTAATGCGAATAAACTGTCCCTTTTTCTTTAATTCTTCAATTGTGGCGGCCCCACAGTACCCCATACCGGCCCGCAATCCGCCAATAAGCTGAAAGGCGGTATCAGCCAGCGTACCCCGGTACGGAACTCTCCCTTCAACTCCCTCGGGAACGAGTTTTTTCTGATTTTCCTGGAAGTACCGGTCCTTACTGCCTTCCTTCATGGCACCAAGTGAGCCCATACCCCGGTAAACTTTATAACTGCGTCCCTGGTAAATTTCCATATCCCCCGGGCTTTCTTCCGTACCCGCCAGCAAACTGCCCAGCATAACCACATCGGCACCGGCGGCAATAGCCTTGGTAACATCTCCGGAGTATTTTATTCCACCATCGGCTATAATAGGTATATCATACTTGGCTGCTTCTTGAGCACAGTCGTAGATAGCCGTTATTTGCGGCACGCCCGCTCCCGCCACTATCCTGGTTGTACAAATGGAACCGGGACCGATACCTATTTTAACCGCATCCGCACCGGCTTTAATTAAATCCCGGGTACCTCCCGCCGTACCAACATTGCCCGCGATAATATCAAGGTCAGGAAATTTATTTTTTACTTCATTAACGGTATTCAGCACCCCCCGGGAATGTCCGTGGGCAGTATCAATAACAATAATATCCGTCTTCGCTTCCACCAGCGCGGCAACACGCTTCATGGTATCAGCAGTAACTCCCACTGCGGCCGCTACCAGCAGCCTGCCCCCCACATCTTTGGCTGATAAAGGAAATTGACGAGCTTTTTCAATGTCTTTGATAGTAATTAAGCCGCGTAAATTAAAATTATTATCAACAATGGGCAGTTTTTCAACTTTATACGTTTGTAATATTCCCTTGGCCTCTTCCAGAGTAGTACCTACCGGCGCGGTAACTAAATTCTCTTTGGTCATTGCTTGACCGACTTTTTGTTGAAAATTTTTTTCAAACCGCAAATCCCGGTTGGTTAAAATACCCACCAGCTTGCCGTTGTCGGTAACGGGCACACCGGATATGCGGTAACGCTCCATCAATACCAGCGCCTCGCTGATGGAGCTTTCCGGCGACAAATAAATGGGGTCGGAAATTACACCATGTTCGGAACGTTTTACCCTGTCCACTTCCATAGCCTGTCTTTCAATGGACATATTTTTGTGGATTACACCAACACCACCCTCCCGAGCCATAGCAATAGCCATGCGATACTCGGTAACTGTGTCCATGCTGGCACTCATCAGGGGAATATTTAGTGTAATATTTTTAGTCAGCCGGGTGGAAGTATCCACATCCCGCGGCAACACCTCTGAGACCGACGGCACCAACAACACATCATCAAACGTTAATCCTACTTTATTAAACTTATCGGGATAAATGTCCCCTCACTCCCCTCAATTAATGTCGTATTAATATATCTGCTTATTATAGCACAACGGGCGGTTAGAAGGGGACCAAATTATTGACATTACCATAAAGAACCAACTGCCGTATAATGTTAATCCTGACCCATGACATGCCCCAGGCCATAACGCATAAAATGATCACGCAGATGGTAAATCAACTTTTCCGTAACATCATATTCCTCGGCCATCTCTGCGTCAGACCTGCCGTCCTTTAAACCTTCTATAAAATCATCAAAATCAATACCCACCTCTTCAGCCTTGAATTTCAAACTGGACTCCGTACTCCAGGGCACCCTGGAACGAATATAATTTTCCACTGTTTAAACACCCCTTTTTTTAGGTATTGTGTCCAGCAAGCAATTCCATTATCATACCATGTTTTGTATGGGTATTATCTCCAGGTATACGATGACATGCTCCGATAGCACTACCAGCAAAACCTTTAAGCGAATCTTCTTTCCTTCCACCTCTAGCTCACGATTATCCACAATTCGAGGCACCAGCAGATAATTAATTGTTTCCAGTTCCTGACCGGAAATAATCTTTAACCATTCTCTTACTTTTTTTTCAACCGTTAACTCAATGGTGCTTTGCTCGTACTCCGAATAGTCGCATTCCTCGGCAAAGCTTATGTGGGCGCTGATTTTTGTAACCACTCTGGCATGTATTGTTTCATTGGCCTGTCGCAGCTGCTCCAACTCCTTTTCGGCAACCGCCAGGCCATCCGCAAGAGAGCGGTTTTTAATGGATAAATCATCAATCTGCTTGCCTATAAAAATTCCCGTTAGGGCGGCGCCGGTAATCATACCCAGCAAAAAAACCGTTACTCTAAATAAAATGCACTTTTTCATTGCCCTTCACCAGACAGAATTAATAGCAGATAGTAGCCGCTCTGGGTACCGGCCAGAGCGCTTGTTATATATATCAATTGTTTGATGACCGCCCGCATCTCGCCCTGGAAAAGGCCCGATTCCAGCACCTCAAAAGTAGAAAAAGTGCCGCCGATGGCGGCTACAATGGCCCAGATTTTAATTTCTTTAGCTAGTTTCAACATGGTGCCTACGGGCGGTTCCCGGACCAAAACGGCCGCCAGGGCCCCAACTAAAGCTGCACCCAGCATAATTCCAAGCGCCGTAAAAAATATTAGAACCGTCTTATTAATAAACGTATCCATGGTTCTCCCCTCATTATTAAGCATGGAAATTCTAAATTTTTACCGGCCGGCCAAAAAAACACCGGCGAAAAGACGTTCCTGTCCCCAGTATATGTATGCAATAATGAAGTAAGAACAAGACCATAAACATATGCGTCGTTCAGCTAAAGCTGAACATCGGAGCTTTAAATAGTGATTCCACCCCACCTAAAGTAAAAATAGGAACTCCCACTTATAGAAGTGGGAGTCTTGGAATTTGATTAAGTCTATTATTATACCGGCGGTATCGTTCCCTGTCCCAGGTGACTGCAATCGTTATATAGCATTAATATGGGTTTATCCCAGTGGTAAAAATCAATTATAGACAGGGATGCATTATCTTGGCGCAGCTGCCAGTACTGATTTAAATCAATACCCAGCACCGTAGCCACAATACTTCTAATGACCCCGCCATGAGCCACTACCAGCACATTTTTTTCCGGGTATTGCTCTACAATAGTTTTGACGGCCCGGACAGACCGCTCCGCCAGTTCAGCCAGCGTTTCCCCCCCCGGCACCCTGGTCTGCAGCGGACTTGACCACCAGGCTGCAGACTCCCGTTGGTATTTCCGGCGAATCTCCTCTACGGTCATTCCCTCCCAGTGCCCGAAATTCAGTTCTTGCAAATCCGGTACTACCTGTACAGACTTATTATGGGGTTCGGCTATAATAGCGGCCGTTTCCCGGGCCCGGGAAAGACTGCTTGAAAAAAAGGCGGTGACATCCTGCTCTGCTAACCGATTACTCAATGCCTTGGCCTGTTTAATCCCCTTCTCGCTTAAAGGAACATCAGTCCGGCCTTGTAAGCGAGTCTCTTTATTCCAGGCAGTTTCACCATGCCTTACTAAAAACATACGACTACCCATCAGCTACCCCCTTCATTATCTCTCTAAGCACATTTAGCAGCACTGCGTTTTCCGCTCTGTTTTTCACTGCCACCCGTATATAGTTATTACCCAGGCCGCTGAAGCTGGCGCAATCCCGTACCAACACACCTCGCCCGGCGGACAGTCCCGCCAGTTGGGCCGAGGTTATGGCGGGGTTTTCGATTTTGACCAATAAATAGTTGGCTTCTCCGGCAAAAGCATTAAGGCCGGGTATCAATGAAATAGCCCGGTATAAAAAATCCCTTTCCCGCCAAATTAGCTGCCTGGTTTGGGCCATATATTCTTTATCCGCCAGTGCCGCCGCCCCCGCGATTTGCGCCAAGCTGTTTACATTCCAGGGATCTTTGGCTGCCGAAATCTTTTTAATGATTGGCTTACCGGCTATTAGTACACCCAATCGCAGGCCGGGAATGCCGAAAAATTTAGTCAACGAATAAAGCACAATTAAATTGGGATGCTCATCAAGCAAAGGTAATACTGTGTATTGCTCCTGCCGGTGGACAAAATCTATAAAAGCTTCGTCCACCACTACAGTGGCTCCACATGTGCGGGCATCTTCAATAATTGATTGGATAATCGGCCTTTTAACCGCTCCTCCGGTAGGGTTGTTGGGGTTACAGATAAACACCACGTCGGCATGGCTCAGCGCTTTTCTAATCCGGGGCGCCGGCAGCGCAAACTTTTCCTCCTCCAACAAAGGCACTTCATGCACAGCACCCCCGGCAATGGTGACCGCCGCACCGTATTCTGTGAAGGTGGGTGCGGCAACTATCGCCCTGCGATAACCCATGACCCGGGCCAAAAGATAGATCAATTCCGACGCGCCATTACCCAGCAGCATTTTTTCGGGCGCAACATTCAGGTAACCGGTTAAACCCGCCCGCAATTCCGCGCAGCGCGGGTCGGGATAATGCCTGATCAGATCCAAATTATCTGTTATCGCCGACAAAGCCATGGGAGAAGTACCCAGCGGGTTGATGTTGGCACTGAAGTCGTAGATGGCCCGGGGATGACATTGCAAACTGCGGGCGGCGCCAAATACATCTCCACCATGTTTATATTCAATATGTATCATTGTATTGCTCCTTAATATTATTATTTATAACCACGGGGCACTGAACAAGCAGGAGCAGTATCCATACAGAGGCAGCGCCGCGAGGTAAACAAGCAGCTCGGTGGTTTCCGCCGCCGCTCCATATATATCGCCGGTCAGGCCACCCAAATCCCTGGTTAGTCTGCTACCCATTAAGTGCACCCAACCCCATGCGGCAAATAATAATATCAGTCCCGCCGCCCAGGCCACCAGAGCCGTTAATAATATTGTACCGGCCGTAGCCCATAATAATTCAAACTTACCCGTATACCTGTTATAAAGCGTACCCAACCCTTCCTTGCGGGCATAAGGAAAGCAAGCAATAGCGTACACCATAGACCACCGGCTGATAATCGCCGCCAGTAAGATGGCCTGATAGATAAGAGATTCGGCAATAGTTAAGAAGGCATTATATTTTAACAGTAAGAGGCAAAGCAGTCCCAAGACCCCGAAGGCGCCCACCCTGCTGTCCCGCATAATTTCCAGTTTTCTGGCCCGGGGCCGGCCGCTGAAAACGCCGTCCACGGTATCCATAAAACCATCCAGGTGCATTCCTCCGGTCATAATGACCATTAGCACTACCAGTAGCGCCGCCACCAGCGGCGCCGAAAAAACATACGTCAATAAAATTTGGGCCAGCAGAAGCAGAGAGCCAAGCAACAGCCCTACAACGGGGAAGAATACTGCCGCCCGGCCAAAGGCCTGTTCGTCAAATGCACCTCTGTAAATATTAATTCTGGTCAGATGCTGCAGGGCAAAACAAAAGCTTTTCAAGTTTTCACCCTCTTTCTCGCCAGCCTGTACCGCGCACAAGAGTCTAAGAATCCCCGGGCAGCCGGAGGCGAGCCTGCAAAATGCACGTGCAGGTAAGTGGCCAACACATTGCCGCCGACATGTCCGTCCGAACGTCCCGCAGATTCCCCGGGCTTGTTCAGTACAAATGCGGGAGTTAAGCTATGCTCCTTAATGCTTGAGTAATGAAACTCGTGACCCCGTAATTGGGCGCCTTCTTTAACCAGCACATTATTCCGCAACGCTCTGGCTTCAACATAACCCAAAGCCACCCGTTTTTTCTCCATCCGGCAGTGCGCGGGCAGTATACCGGCACCACTTAATTCTCGCCCGGTGAAATCAGTGATCGCGGCACAGAGATACATTAAACCACCGCATTCGGCATATATAGGCATACCATCGGCAACCCGGCGCCTTAGGTCATTGATAAACGAAGTGTTGACCGATAATTGCTCCATAAACACTTCGGGAAAGCCACCGCCTATATACAGGCCATCCAGCGCGTCAGGCAGACAGGCATCATTAAGCGCGCTGCAGTATTGCAGCTCGGCGCCCATAGCCTCCAGTAAATCCAACCCGTCCTGGTAATAGAAGTTAAAGGCATTGTCCCTGACAATACCCAGGCGCACAGGCGCACCGGGCTCCACCGCAAATATATCCCGCCGACCCACCAGTGCGGAGGCCCGACGAGCCAAACTAACCATTTTATCCCCGGATATACCTCGGGCTACCCGCCGCCCCAGTACTTGCATTACATTTTGCAGCTCCCGGTTCTCCACGCTGGGTACCAACCCCAAATGGCGCTCCGGCATATGCAAGTCATTTTCCCGCCCAATACCCCCTAGAACGGGCACCCCTGTTTTACCCTCTATGGCTTCGGTTAAAATGGCCAGGTGCCGGGAGCTGCCTACCCTGTTTAATATAACACCGGCCAGAGGAATACCTCCCGGCAGATTAGCGTAACCCCACACCATCGCCGCCGCACTATGAGCCATCGACCGGGCGTCTATAACCAATACCACCGGACACTGCAATGTTTGGGCCACCCGGGCGGAACTGCCTTCGTCCGTGGAGCCTATACCATCGTACAAACCCATGACCCCTTCGATTACACTGATATCCGCACCCGCCGCCGAGCGGGTGAAGACCTCTTTAATACCGTCCTCACCCAGGAAAAAAGTATCCAGGTTCCTGGAAATCCACCCGGTAGCCGCCTGATGAAAGCCGGGATCAATATAGTCGGGTCCCACCTTATAAGGCTGAACACGCATGCCGGATGCGCTGAGCATCGCCATTACCGCCGCGGCAATGGTAGTCTTGCCAACTCCGCTATGTGTACCGGCAATCATTAAGCGGGGAAAATCTGACATCACCGATCACCTTCTACATTTAAATTATTATAACTTCTTTTGGTTGTGCTGCACCAATCAGTATAAGGATCTAAGCAACGTTGTTCTATGAATTTAAAGCCGGAGCAAATTAATATAAGCAGATTATTTCTTGCAACCCGCGGACCAGAATCGGCAGACCCAGCGCAGCAAAGGCTGAAGCCAGATATAACATATCCACCGCTCGGGTAATATGATCCGGTCTAAGCTCTTCCAGCGAGTCCCCCATGTACTGGCGAAAAGAAATTACCCCTCCGTAGACGTTGCGTCCCCCCAAACGGATGTGTATAGCCCCGGCCATAACCGACTCAGGGATACCGCTGTTGGGACTGGGATGCTTGGCGGCATCCCTGACCCACGCTCTAACGGCCCGCCGCCAATCACGGCCCGACAGCCAGGCGGCAAATAACAACGCCAGGCCGGTCAGGCGGGCCGGTATATACCCGGCCAAATCATCCAGCCGGGCCGACGCCCACCCTAAGTGCAAATATTTATCATTCTTATAGCCCAGCATGGAATCCAATGTGTTCACCGCCCGGTAGGCCATGGCCAGAGCCGGCCCGCCAAGGCAAGCGTAAAAAAGCGGTGCCACCACGGCATCGTTAATATTTTCCGCCGCCGTTTCCACCGTAGCCCGCACCATTTGTCCCCTATCCATTGCTTCAGTGTCCCGGCCCACTATCCAGCCTACCCGCCGGCGAGCCGCCGTATCATCACCCGCCAGCAGCAGCTGCCGTATGGCGCCGGCTGCATCGGCCAGACCCCGGGCCGCCACGGTAGTTGAAACAATCCAGGCTCCCAGAAGCAGGTAAACATAATAATTGACCTGCCCGATGGCCCATAAAACAAGTGCGGTAAAGCCAAAGCTGCCTACAACAACTGCTATTGCTATACCTGCCCCCGCCGCCTTAAGTCCCCTTGGCGATGAAGTAATCTTTCTGGCCAGCTTATCCAAACAAGCTATACTCCGGCCGATATACACCACCGGGTGGGGCAAACGGGGCGGGTCACCCACCAGTAAATCAATTACAAAACCAATGATTGCTTGTAAAAAGAATATATACATAATGCTATAGTCCCATTAATCTGTAGATTAGCTGTATATCCAGGCTTTGACGCACCAGTCCGGCCAGCCGGTCGTAACCCGCCTGTTTTTTCTGTTCGGTACTTATGATGACTGCTTGCCCCTCTGTATCCAGGCCTTTATTCTTCCTTAGTACATTAATCATCTGCCGCCGAAAGGCATCATTATCAAAAATTCCGTGTATATAGGTACCCCAAACAGTACCTTCGTTACTTTGTGCCCCATCCGGCACGTGCACCTGTCGGCCTGAACGGGTATTGATTATAAAAGCAGGCCTGGCACCGGTTCCCAGTTCGGTGCGGCCCATATGTATCTCGTAACCGGTCAACGGTCCGCCGTAACCGCCCAGAAATGCACCATCTCCAACTACCACAGCCTTTACCTGACTGGTTACCTTTTCTTTGGCAAAGACAGTTTGCATATCCAGCAACCCCAATCCCAAAATGTGTTCAATACTTGATTCGGTTTTTTCGGGATCTTTAAGCTCCTGACCCAACATTTGAAAACCGCCGCAGATACCGATCACCGGCACGCCCCGGCGAGCCAACCGCACTATGGCACCTGCCAGCCCCGATTGCTTGAGATATAAAAGGTCTTCAATAGTGTTTTTACTGCCCGGAATTATTACTAGATCAGGCTGTCCCAAGATATTATCCCGGCCTACATAACGTAAATGCACATCGGCTTCACTCTCCAGAGGATCGAAATCAGTAAAATTGGAGATGCGGGGCAAGCGCAACACTGCAATTTCCACCTTGCCACTATTATCAGCAGCCCGGTAATTTTTTTTCTCCATAACCACTGAATCTTCATCCTGGATATATAAATCATTAAAATACGGTACCACACCGCATACCGGCACCCCCGTTTTTTGTTCCAGAAAACGGATTGCCGGCTGAAACAAGCTCACATCACCCCGAAATTTATTGATAATGATGCCCTTAACCCTACTCCTGTCTCCGGGGGAAAGCAATGCCAGGGTTCCCACCACCGCAGCCAGGGCACCGCCCCGGTCTATATCAGCTACCAGCAGCACAGGTGCCCCGGCCTGGCGGGCCACCCTCATATTAACAATATCGGTGTCCTGTAAATTCACCTCCGCCGGACTGCCGGCCCCCTCGATAACCACTATATCAAAGCTGCCGCGCAGCCTGCCCAAAGCTGCGGTAACCTCGCCCCACAGTTTACCTGCCAATTCCTGATGGTAATCCCAGGCAGTATAATTATTGAGCGGCCGGCCCAGCACTACCACCTGAGACGAAGCATTTCCCGTGGGTTTAAGCAGCACAGGGTTCATATCAACACTGGGCGGCACCCCGGCTGCCTCGGCCTGCACTACCTGAGCACGACCCATTTCCCCACCGTCGGCAGTAACAAACGAATTTAAAGCCATATTTTGTGATTTAAAAGGCGCTACCCGGTAACCATCCTGGTAAAAAATACGACATAAGGCCGCCGTTAAAACGCTTTTACCGGCATGGGAAGCCGTACCCTGAACCATAATTGTTCTGGCCGACACTAATCATATCCCCCTTTGCATACTACCTGCCGCCAATGTTTTTAATTCCAAAGGCAGGCCCGCCACCACATAAAAAACCCTGTCGGCAAGCTCGGCCAGCAGTTGGTTGACCCGTCCGGCAATATCTCGATACAATCTGCCCAGTTTGTGTTCAGGTACCAGACCGCAGCCTACCTCATTGCTCACCATGATTAAATGCAATTGCCTATCCCGAGCCACTTGGACAATTTTCCTGGCCTGATCAATTATATAATCTTCTTTTTCCGCTGCACTTGCTCCAAACAGAGGAATATTATCATCCAATAACAAATTGGACATCCAAAGAGTCAAACAATCTATCAAAACGACTGCCCCCGGGGAAAACGACAGCAATACATCGGCCAGCATATGTGTTTCCTCCACCGTGCGCCAACCAGCCGGCCGACGCAGGCGGTGCTGTTTAACTCGCTCAGCCATTTCATCGTCATGTACTCCGGCAGTGGCCACGTAATTTATATCACTGCCTGCCGACGCGGCTAATTTCTCAGCCAGACTGCTTTTACCGCTGCGCGCGCCGCCAATAACCAGTACAATTTCCCCGTTTGTCAAGTGTACATCTCCCCCATCCATATTAAACGTTAAAAGTGCAAATTGAAGAACCATATTCCCGTATATACACATTTTTTAACACTACAGCGAAAAGTATAGTTTATCGAACCTTAAGATAGGTTTGCCGTCCCTCGGCGTGGCGGAACCCCAATAGCGGCGCCGCTTAGCCGGGCAAAAAAATAAACCCCAGCTTTCCAGACTGGAGTTTATCCGCCCCATCAAAGAAAGCCATTCCCTATCTCACGCAGGTTACTGGCAATCACAGGCAGGTTTCCTGGCTAACGGATCATGGCCGACATTACGCCTTCCCCCGTAGAGTGGCTAAAACCGGATGTACCGGCTATGGCGACTTCCCGTATACAGTGGCGGAGACCGCTCAGGCTCTAACCTGATTCCCTATTATCCCCTGGATGCAACAGTGATGCAACCACCGGGCACCTGTGAATTATCAACCGTTTACTAATTGTTTTATTTTTTGCACCAGCTCATCAATTAAATGCGGCAGTGGTTCGGCTTTTAATCCTACAATATTGACCCCTGAACGGGTTAGAGGAAGCAATACTTTGGATGCCGTACTGCATGCAATGGCCTCGGCCATAGCCGGGGTGAGTTCACCGGACATGGCATGGGGAAACATAATACTAACAGACCCGGCAATGATATCAACCCTGGCGGCATTGTAAACAACCGCGTTTTCCCCTGTGGCGCCCTCATTAGCCCCGGATCGCAGCATAACCGACGTAGCCAAAGCGTTGGTACCAAGCGCTAAAAATTCCACATGATCAGGTAATTCACGTTTGAGCCTGTCCATAATATGCTTGCCAATACCGCCGCCCTGACCATCCATTACGGCTATTTTCATGCCAACACCTCTTATTGAATTATATCATAACTTGTAAAAAAAAGACCCTTATCAGGGTCATTAGTATATTCTTACCGACCTTTAATTTTAGATTCCAATTCTACAATTTGCCTGTTTTTTTTCAATAACCAGCATGCATACTTGTAATTATTCCGGTGTAGACGGCGGTTTTCTTTCTCCAGCCTGGTTAAGAAAAACGCCTTTTCCTTTTCTACTTTTTCCACTAAGTTCATCAATACTCTACGACTAAGACGGAGTTGGTCCACCTTATCTTCCAATTCCTGTATCCTGCGCTGGAAATATTGCAGATCCGGGTATTCTTCCATCGCAACACCACCTTGACCGTCTTTTATATTTTTTATTATATGTCGTGTGGTGTTTAAATAGACATAATCACACTTGTTCACCAGAGCGTAAAAATTCGCCAATGCGGCGCACCGCCTCTTGCAGCACCGGTTCATCCCGAACCAAGGCGAAACGCAAATACCCCTCACCCATTTCACCGAACGCAGTGCCCGGAATCACCAGCACACCCGTACTGTGCAGCATTTTTAAAGCAAATTCCCGGGAGGAACAATTATATCCCCGAGGCAGCGGTGCCCAAACAAACATGGATGCCCTGGGCCTGGGCACTTCCCAGCCCAGCCGGGCCAGACCGTTCACCAAAACATCCCGACGCCGGCGGTAATATTCCGCATTTTCCCGTACACAATCCTGAGGTCCTTCCAGGGCCGCTATCCCCGCCTCCTGCACAACATTGAATACGCCGTAGTCAATATTGGTTTTTATCCTGTTGAGCGCCTTTAAGATATCAGCATTGCCCACAGCAAATCCAACCCGACACCCGGCCATATTATAAGTTTTAGACAGCGAATAAAACTCAATACCAACCTCCTTGGCCCCGGGCACCTCCAGAAAACTAACCGGCTGAAAACCGTCAAACGCCAGTTCGCAGTAAGCAATATCATGACAAACCACAATGTCATGTGCCCGGGCAAAGTTAACCAGATCGGCAAAGAATCGCCGGTTGGCGGAAGCGGCTACCGGATTGTTGGGGTAATTAACCCATAACAGCCTGGCCCGCCGGGCCACCTCTTGCGGAATGGCCTGCAAATCGGGCAAAAAATCATTTTCCGGCAATAATGGCATAGGGTAAATATCCCCCTCGGCCAGCATTATACTGGCGGCATAAATGGGATAGCCGGGATCGGGAATCAGGGCGATATCTCCCGGATTAATAAAAGCCATAGCCGTGTGAGCCAGGCCATCCTGGGAACCCATTAGGACCAGCACTTCATTCGCAGGATCTAATTCCACCCCAAACCTTTTTTTATACCAGTTGGCCAGCGCCCGGCACAGCACAGGCTTACCCACCAGCGGATAACGGTAATTTTCCAGATTATCTAAAGCTTTGTGCATAGCTTCGATAATATGTGGCGCAGGCGGGCGGTCCGGGCTGCCCACTCCCAGATTAATCACTTCAACGCCACGCTGCTCGACCCGCTTTTTAATTTCTTCCATTTCATTAAAAATCGCTGAACTCATTTTCTGTATTCTGCGCGCTTTTTCCATACCAATCTCCTCCGCACGGTAAATTCCGCGACTAACTGTTCTTGGCAGCCAACTCCCGCAACCGCAGAACCGCTGCATACGGTACCCTCGCCTCGCCCAAACGCCCATGTCCCGTTACTCCCGGACCATGAAAATCGGAGCCGCCGGTGGCCGCCAACCCATACGTACGGCAAAGTCTCAAATAATAATCTTCCATGGCTCGTGAATGTTTGGGATGATACACTTCCAGTCCTTGCAGCCCGGCATCAATCAGGGAAATTATTAAATCCTCCCCGCAAGATATACCCGGATGGGCCAGTACCGGCACGCCGCCCAACTCTCTAACCAGCTTGACCATTTCCGCCGAATGATATTTTAATCGAGGCTCATAAGCCGGTTTACCCACGCCGATATAGTGTTCAAAGGCTTCAGTTATATTGTTAGTCTTGCCAATTGTCAGTAAAGCCTGGGCAATATGCGGTCTTCCCACCGAACCCGGTCCGGCCAATTTGAGTACTTGTTGAAAACTAATATCAATCCCCATGTGCTGCAACTTCGCCACAATTTTTTGAGCTCTGATCAGCCGGGCATTGCGAAAAACAGTTAGGTGTTCCTGAAAGCCGGTGTTTTCGGGGTCTATACAATAAGCCAAGATGTGTACTTCAAAGCCATCGCTTTCCGTGCTTAATTCAACGCCATCCAAGATGTCAATTCCCTGCGAGGCAGCCTCCAGCCTGGCAGGCCTTATACCCTCCATGGTGTCGTGATCTGTTATAGCCACTGCCCGCAGTTTGGCATGTGCGGCCATGCGTACTACTTCCTCAGGTGTACTGGCACCGTCAGATGAAGTAGTATGTATATGCAAATCAGCAAACATTATTATCACCCTAACCTATCGTATCTCAAGCTAGAAGAACTGTTTGTCTATTGTACCATTATTGTACCATAGTTAAATTAGCATTTCGGATTATCTTAAATCTTTTACATAATTTATTGTAATACCTTGGCCAGCAACCTTAACCAATTCCCTCCCATTATGCCGGATACCTGCTCATAACTATAACCATGTTTAATAAGTTCCTCCGCCAGACGCAGCCCACAAGTGGCATCGTGTAATCCGGGTGTAAATTTATCCATACCGTCAAAGTCAGACCCCAATCCGATACAATCCGTACCGAAACGAGAGGCTATATGGTCTACATGACTGATAAATGCCTCTATACAAGGATCATGCCGATCTATAAACTCTGGAACAAAAGTCAGACCCACTATCCCCCCGTTTCGGGCCAGAAATTCTATTTGGTGATCATCCAAATTGCGAGGATGATCACACACCGCCCTGCAGTTAGCGTGGGTGGCGGCAAAGGGCCGGCTGGAGATCTCAGCCACGTCCCAGAAACCGCGGGCAGCTAAATGAGCCACGTCAATCAGCATACCCAGGTCATTCATTGTCTGTACCACCAACCGGCCAAATGAGCTTAGACCACCGGCCGCGGAACCTTCCCCCACTCCATCACCAAGCTCATTGCGCCCGTTCCAGGTCAATGTCAACGAGCGCACCCCCAATCGGTAAAAAGTTCTCAGTACCGCTATATCACCGGTCAGTGCTTCACCGCCTTCAATAGACAATAATGCGGCAATTTTGCCTGCTTCAGCAACCCGGTGAATGTCATCACCGTTTAAGGCCGGCTCAACGCTGTTCCGGTCTTTAAGAATTTGAGTGTAAAAAATATCTATTAATTGCAAACATTTTTTCAAGGCCGTGTCTTTATACTTGGGCGCAATAAAAGCCGCAAAAAACTGCACATTAATACCACCTGACTGCATACGCGGCAAATCCAGTTGCCCCTTGGCGGATCTTTCACCAAAAGTACGGTTCTGTTTAGCTATGGCTGTCAGGGTATCACAATGGCCATCCACAATCCATGGTATATTCAATATTATTACCCCTCCGTTTGTTAAAAAACTAAAAAACCTGCTTATTCTTTAATTAGAATAAACAGGTTATCTTATAAGCACAAAAGGCATCAATGTACTAACGGGGTTCGACAATTAATTTAATTGCTGTTCTCTCTTCTCCGTCTATTATTATGTCTGTAAATGCCGGGATACAAATCAGATCCACACCACTTGGCGCAACAAAACCTCTGGCAATAGCTACTGCCTTCACCGCCTGGTTCAGAGCACCCGCGCCAATGGCCTGCATTTCCGCGCATCCTTTCTCCCTAAGCACCCCGGCAAGAGCACCGGCTACAGAGTTTGGATTGGATTTTGCTGAAACCTTTAACACTTCCATTCATCGAACCTCCTTCTTCTCTGGAAAGACTGTATGCATTTACCCCTGTTTTACAATATATTCTGCAGGACCGGCTAAATTCCTTTTGCGCCTAATTTTTTTTTAACATTTTTGTAAAGACTATTCATAATTTTGAATTCGCTTTATATCCACAGCCTGACCCGTTTCCCTCCGCACCTCGATTATAACGGCATTGAATTGATATAAACCGGCAGCAGCCTCAAATTTCTGAGGCATTTGAGTTAAAAATTTATTCACTACCAGTTCTTTTTTTACACCGATTACCGAATCATACGGACCGGTCATACCGACGTCTGTAATAAATGCCGTACCCCCGTCCAGAATACGCTCATCCGCAGTCTGCACATGAGTATGCGTGCCGCAGACAGCCGATAACCTGCCATCCATGTAATATGCCATAGCTGCTTTTTCCGAAGTGGCCTCAGCGTGAAAGTCCATGATAATAATTGATGTTTTTTCTTTTAAAAGAGGAATAACTTGATCGGCGCATCTGAAAGGACAGTCAAGTTCCGGCATAAATACCCGGCCCGACAAATTAACTACGCCAACCGTATCATTATTCCTAGTCTTAAATAGCCCAAAACCAATTCCCGGCGTTCCAGGAGGATAGTTCAAAGGCCTAATTATTCTATTCTCCTTATCCATGTAATTGATAATTTCTTTTTTATTCCAAACATGATTACCCAAAGTAATTACATCGACACCGGCGGCAAAAATTTCCCGTGCATTTTCCCTGGTAATACCGTTTCCTCCGGCTGCATTTTCTCCATTGGCTAAAACCAGATCAATCTTTTCATCATGTACCAGTCCAGGTATATTTTCCTTTAGTGCCCGACGCCCCGAACGCCCGAACACATCTCCTATCATCATTAAACGTATCAAAGTAATAACCACCTATTTATTAAAGACAAGTACTTTACCCTCTTCTCGAAATGCATATAAATGTTTATCCTCTACCGAACCCCTTACACTTTCCAACATATGCTCAATAATTTCTTCCTGAACAATTAGATCTTCCTCAATTATAGCCTCATTAAAGTCAGAAACCAAATTTCCGCCCATGAATTGGTTAAAAATCGCCACTACCAAAGCTATTTCTTCCTGCACCAGCGTACTTACGTCTCTTTTTATCTCTATCAGCGTCAAATCGTCATAAGCCTGATGCACAATTTCAACCGACACAGCATCTTTCTTTTCCAAATAATTATATGTCTGAATAGAGTTTAAAAGAAATGCTTTAAACTCTTCCAATTCATGTTCATGTAAAACCCGGGAACAAATAAAGTTAAATCTCAGTATTTGCTCCCAGGGGTCAAAATTTATGGAAGCCACCTGGGGATAACGAACCAGTATGGAAATCAATAGACCCACACAGTCTGTGACGTCATCACCAGCTTTTAAATGGGCGTGCAAAATATCCACCTTCCTTCTAATATCACAACTGCTATTAGATTTCGTTAATTTTTGTTTTTTTCCTGCCTTGCTCAAGTCCAAATAGCAATTAATATATTCCAAATTAAAAAAACGATCTCTTTTCTTCAATATTCTTCGTCAGTCTTATAAGACAGCGACGAACAATATTATAACAACTAAAGAGATCGTTGGTCTTTTCTTATTTGGCGTAGTCTACAACTCTCGTTTCACGTATAATCATTACTTTTATTTGACCGGGATAATCCAGTTCATTTTCTATCTTTTTAGCAATTTCCCTCACCAGCTTTATGGCACCCAAATCGTCAACTTTCTCGGGTTTTACCATAATCCTAATCTCCCGCCCGGCCTGAATAGCGTACGATTTTTCCACTCCATCAAAGGTACCGGCGATTTCCTCAAGTTTTTGCAGGCGTTTAATATAATTTTCCAGCGTTTCACGTCTGGCTCCGGGTCTGGCCGCTGATACAGCATCTGCCGCTTGCACCAGACCTGCTACGATCGTTCTTGGCTCCTCATCACCATGGTGGGCGGCAATGGCATGAATAACCTCTTTACCTTCCCGGTATTTCTGAGCCAGTTCCACACCGATAGTTACATGAGGCCCTTCCACTTCATGGTCCACGGCCTTGCCTATATCGTGCAACAGACCGGCTCTTTTGGCCAACTGCACATCCACGCCCAATTCGGCCGCCATTAACCCCGCCAGATGGGCCACTTCAATAGAATGTTTTAAAACATTTTGTCCATAACTGGTACGGAACTTCAACCGGCCAAGCAGATTAATCAATTCAGGGTGCAGACCATGAATACCGGTTTCAAATATGGCCTGTTCACCGGCCTCCCGAATCTGCTGTTCCACTTCCTTGCGAGACTTTTCCACCATTTCCTCAATACGGGCCGGGTGGATACGTCCATCCACAATTAACTTTTCCAGTGACATACGGGCGATCTCGCGCCGGATGGGATCAAAGCCTGATAAAATAACTGCCTCAGGAGTATCGTCAATAATCAAATCAATACCGGTGGCTGTTTCAAAGGCCCTTATATTGCGGCCTTCCCGGCCGATAATACGACCTTTCATTTCATCGTTAGGCAGGGGAATAACCGCCACCGTTGTCTCGGCAACATGATCGGCAGCGCAACGTTGAATAGCCGAGGTAATAATCTCCTTGGCTCTTTTTTCCCCTTCCTCTTTGGCCTTATTCTCTATTTCCTTGATTAATATAGCCGCTTCGTGCTGAATTTCCTTTTCTATATCGGAAAGCAATATCTGCCGGGCATCATCGGAAGTAAGCCCCGATATTCTCTCCAACTCTTCCACCTGGCGGCTGTAAATGGCCGCAAGATTTGCCTTTAGCGCTTCAGCCTCAGCATCCTTACGGTTCAAAACTTCTTCTTTTTTTTCTATACCTTCCACTTTACGATCAAGTGTTTCTTCTTTTTGAACCAGCCTGCGTTCCAACCTCTGCAGCTCGGACCGGCGTTCTTTATGTTCCCGCTCCATTTCGTTGCGTTGCTTTAATATTTCTTCCTTGGCTTCTAAAATAGCTTCTCGTTTTTTACTTTCGGCATCTTTTCGTGCCTCCTCCAAGATTCTTATGGCCTGCGTTTCAGCAGAAGCAATTTTGGATTCGGCAATTAACTTTCTTACCAGATATCCTGTGCCAAAAGCAACAAGTACAGCAATAATTACAACAGTTATAAATACTGTCAGGCTAGCTTGCAATATTTCACCTCCTAGTAAAAATAATGGATAAAAAATTTGCTCAGTTAACAAAAAAAACACCGAGCGTTACTCGGTAAGAAAAAGAATCGGGCAATTAACCATAGTTGTCCCGGCAACGGTCAAAAAAACATATTGACCGTCACTGCACATAAACATATCAAAGCAGCAACTGATCAAACAATCTCCTTTGCCTGCTCCATATATTATTTTATGGCAATATATATGAACCCGATAGCCGGGGTAACTCCAATTCTACTTTCTCCCAGCATTAATTGTACTTTTTTTAAGACAACGTGTCAAGATATATCCAGCTGCCCATTATCCGCCAGCGTATTGCATACCTTGGCCACCACCGCGCAGGAGAAACCACGCCGGTTCAAATATCCGGACAGAGTGCGCCGGTTTAGCTTAGTACAGTGCCGCATTCTTTTCCGAGCCAAAGCCAGCGCTTTCTCCAATTCGTCCTGGTCGTCATAATCACACAGCAAGTCTTCAATTATCACGTTGTCAATACCTTTATGCCGCAATTCGCACCGCAAATACTCCCTGCCCACCGGCTTTGTGGCGAGCCTATATCTTACCCAGTCTCTGGCAAAAAGTTTGTCGTCTATTAAACCGACTCTTTGCAAAATTAAAATCGTTTCCTCAATAACAGCAGTATCAAATCCCGCTTGTTTTAAACGGCACTTTAACTCGTATTCGGTTCTGGGCCGGTAAGTTAGTAACCGAAAACACCTATTCTTAGCCATTTGAACGTTTTTATCATATGACAAGTCAATCAATCCACCTTGGTAGCTCCATCAACTGCAGTCTGAGCTTGTTGACCCGGAACAGGCAACCCCACCTTTTGGCGCACCGCTATTTCCAACTCTTCCGCCAATTCCAACCGTTCTTTAAGCAGTTCCTTGACATTTTCCCGGCCCTGTCCCAACCGTTCCTCTTTATAGGAATACCAGGCCCCGCTTTTATTAACCACTCCCATATCCACCGCCACATCCAGTATACAGCCTTCACGGGAGATACCGGCCCCGTACATAATGTCAAACTCGGCCTGTTTAAACGGCGGTGCTACCTTATTTTTAACTACCTTTACTTTAGTCCGGTTACCGATAACATCAGTTCCCTGCTTTAAGCTATCAATTTTACGCACATCCAGGCGCACAGAAGCGTAAAACTTCAGTGCCCGTCCACCGGGCGTTGTTTCCGGACTGCCAAACATTACCCCCACTTTTTCTCTTAACTGGTTAATGAAAATAGCCGTACAGCGGGATTTGCTAATTACACCGGTTAGTTTACGCAATGCCTGGGACATCAACCTGGCCTGCAATCCCACATGAGCATCGCCCATTTCACCCTCAATTTCAGCTCTGGGCACCAACGCAGCCACGCTGTCAATAACCACCAGATCCATAGCACCGCTGCGCACCAAATGTTCCGCTATTTCCAGCGCTTGCTCCCCGGTATCGGGCTGAGATACATAAAGATTTTCAATATCTACGCCGATTTTACCGGCATAAGCAGCGTCCAAAGCATGCTCGGCATCAATAAAGGCCGCAAGCCCCCCGGCCTTTTGCGCCTGAGCAATAATATGCAATGCCACAGTGGTCTTGCCCGACGATTCGGGGCCGAATATTTCCACCACTCTGCCCCGGGGCACACCGCCCACCCCCAGAGCCACATCCAGGGATATAGAGCCTGTAGAAATAACTTCCACATTTAACCTGGCTGCATTCTCGCCCAATTTCATGATGGAACCCTTGCCAAATTGCTTTTCAATATGCTGAAGTGCATTCTCCAATGCCTTTTGCTTGTCAGTCAAAGCAATACCTCCTAAAACAAATGTTCTATCTAAATATAATAATATAAAACCAACCGATACATGTCAACAGCGCTTTTAATCAGCGCGACAATTATTCTTTTTATTTACCCCATTCTGCGCAAATTGCCAAAGCATATGTAATGCCGCATCGGTTGCGCTGGAACGCACTTCCGAGCGCCGCCCGGTAAAAAGATATCTTTGGCAAACCGTTTTATTTCCACCGGCCACAGCAATATATACCAGACCTACAGGTTTTTCGTCCGTACCGCCGTCCGGCCCGGCAATACCCGTTATACCAAGGCCAAGTGAAGTACCGGCGACTTTCTTTACGCCTTCGGCCATTGACCTGGCGGTTTGTTCGCTTACCGCCCCATGCCGGTCAATAATAGACCGGGGCACACCTAGTAATTGTATTTTTAACTCATTACAATAAGCCACTACCCCACCGGCTAAATAACGGGAACTGCCGGGGATATCCGACAAGTGCTTCATAACCTGGCCCCCGGTGCAGGATTCAGCTAAGGACACCGTCAAACCCCGGTCAACCAGTAAAGCCCCTACCAATTCTTTTATAGGGGTTTCCCGGCGACTACCGGTATGAATATTCTTTTCGTCCAATTTATTGCCACCTCGCTTAAATCTGCATATTCGTGTCATTCACAGGTAGTTCCTGCTAATGTTTCAAAAAACATACCTTATAACCCGCAGCAATTATATGGAACCTAAGCAAAACGCAAAGCTCGGCAACGCTTATTTAAGTCTATGAACAACAAAAAGTGCAGTATATTACAGTCCGCACAGTGAACTCGTTCAGCTAAAACCGAACATCAGGGCTTCAGGTGGGGATTCCACCCCACCTGAAGTAAAAAGTGGAACTCCCACTTATAGAAGTGGGAGTATTAGGAAACAGATAAAAAACGCGGGCTATGATATCCTGCACCTGTTAGCTTATTTTTTTAGATTGCTGCAACTTCTCATCATTATTCTAAATTGATCACCGGATATTTTCTCTTCAGCCAATAATGTATGCACGATTTGTTTAATAGCCCCATGCATGCGACTTAGAAATTCCTTAACTTTTTTTTCCTGCTCTTTTAATATAGCGCTAACCACCCGGTAGCGCAGATCCTGCGGTAGAATTTCCGGATCCACTACTCCCAGCTCGGACATACCGGAACGTATTATCTGCGCAGCCGCCTTGACGGCCTGTTCAAAATCATTAGCGGCCCCCGTGCTGCGATTGCCTAAAACCAATTCCTCAGCTATCGAACCGGCAAGCAACACCCGGATTTGGCTTTCTAAATAATCCCGGGTATGCAGATAAGTGTCGTCCTCAGGTATCTGTCTCATGTAACCGAGCGCCTGCCCACGAGGTGTAATGGTAAGGGTGGATACGGAGCCGGGCCGGTTTTTTTCACTAATCAGAGCATGCCCCACTTCGTGAACGGCTACCCGTTCCAACTCATGTTCGGCCGGACGCCGGTCGAGCTTCTCACCCATCATCACCTTGTCAATAGCCTCATGCAAGTGCCGGTGTTCAATCTCCAGACAACCTTCCCGCATAGCTAAAATAGCCCCTTCATTAGCCAGACTTTCCAAGTGTGCTCCACTGAAACCGAATGTCTCCTTGGCTATATCCTCCAAATTAATATCTTTAGCCAACGGTTTATTACGACAGTGTAATTTTAGTATTTCCAGTCGCCCCTGTTTATCCGGCAAATCCACTTTAACCTGGCGGTCAAAGCGTCCCGGACGCAACAGTGCCGGATCCAGCATATCCACCCGGTTGGTCGCGGCCACCACCAGCACACGCACCTTGTCGTTTACTCTGAGACCATCCATCTCCACCAACAACTGGTTAAGCGTTTGATCATATTCGTGATGACTGGTATTCTGACCGCGTTTACCGCCCAAAATATCTATCTCATCAATAAATATCAAGGCACTGTCCTTCTTTTGTTTTTGACCGGTATCCCGGGCCGTTTGAAAGAGCTGACGGACCCGCTGGGCACCGACACCGGCATACATTTCGATAAACTCAGAACCACTGCAGGCAATAAATACCGAGTCGGTATAACCCGCGGCAGCCTTAGCCAATAGCGTCTTTCCCGTGCCGGGGGGACCGGTAAGCAATATGCCCTTAATAGGCCTAATGCCCAGTTTCATAATTCGCTCTTGATTTCTTATAAAATCGAGAGCCTCTTTTAATTCCTTGATAGCGGCATTTTGTCCGCCGATATCATCAAAACAAATTTCCGGCCGGTGGAGCAGCGGCGCAGTGTTAAATGCCTTGGTCGCCAGTCCGCGTGACCGGGCAATATAAAACAGCGCCCCGGCAGCCACTCCCAGCAATAACAAGGGAGTAACGTCACGACCGGAAACAGCCAAGAAGATAATCATAGCCAGGCCAACTCCCAAAAACACCTCTTTAAATGCCATCTGCCGCCCCCCTTTCCGGACCCGTGCCTAACGGCACGTTTACGGGCCATTTCCCTCTGGATAAGACTGCATACAAATAATAATCGCCATCTTTCATCTGCCAATATATATTGTCGCTGTCAATATACACCTTCGATGCCAAGTCTGCCGCATTAGCATACTGGTTTAAGGAGTCGGCCATTTCCCTGAAATTTCCTACGGCCATTGCTTCATAAATAGCAAACTGTCCATGGTTATAAACATCATTTAACCGCTTATTTCGCCGGTCAACCAGTTCAATAACATAGGGACGATCGCCAATAATAGCATGCACCCGGTCATCTATTTGACGGTATGTGTGCATTAAATCACCAGTGTCATGCAAGGTTACGGATATTGTATACACGCCTGTGTTCTCTTTAATTTGATAATCGGCTATCAGCTTATTATTATCTAACTCCCTATTCAATGGCTGTTGGAAATTTAAACTGTTATATACCCACTGGGCACCCAAAAAAGCTGCCAGTGCAACCAGCATCGATATAGCCACTACATGAACTTTAATGCCCTGCCAGCGCATAGTACCATTCCTTTCCATAAAAACAACCACCGCTTGATTTTAACGATGTTCTGACAATGAATAATTATAACATAACCCGGAAGCCCTTTTATCAGGTAATTGTCGCCATAAGCCGCCTTATTACATTATGCCGGCATAAAAAAACAACCCACCGCATAGCAGCAAGGTTGTTTTAAACTAAAATTAATTATTTTTCTTTTGAACGCAATAAAAAGCCGGCCTGCTGAAAATAGTCCATACCCGACCAAATGGTAAAAATAACCGCCACAGCCATAGCCACATTGCCAAAAGGCACGTTAATTAAGTTAAATGGGTAATCCCTTAGAAATAAAGCCACGACAGCAACAATTTGGGTTACTGTTTTAATTTTGCCCAACTTGCTGGCGGCAATAACCACTCCTTCGGCGACCGCCAGGGAACGCAGTCCGGTTACGGCAAATTCACGTCCTACAATCACCACGGCCACCCACCCGGACAGCCTGCCCAATTCAACCAAAGCAATCAGCGCGGCGGATATAAGCAACTTATCAGCTAACGGATCCAATAATTTACCTAAACTGGTGATTTGTTTACGCTTACGGGCCATATAGCCGTCCAGCCCGTCAGTGCAGGCAGCCAGCACAAATACGGCAGCCGCAATATAATCGCCCCATGGTAAGCGCAAAGCTAAAACTACCAGAAAAACCGGCACCATTAAAATTCTAAGTAATGTCAAGCGATTTGGCAAGTTCATCTTGTCCGTACCCCTGATAAATCATATTCTGTCGCATCCAATACTCTGACCCGTACAAAATCCCCCGCCTGGGCAACTGCGCGGGATGTAAAAAAAATCTTACCGTCTATATCCGGAGCGTCAGCTTCTGTCCTACCCCAGTACATTTTTGCATCATCGTCCCAGCCTTCCACCAGTACAGTAAGCTTCTGTCCCACCTTTTTTATGTTATGAGCCAGCGAAATATGCTGTTGTAAACGCATGGCCCGATCCACCCTTTCCGCCACTATTTCATCACTAACGCGGTCCGGCAGTATCTCAGCCGGGGTGCCCTCTTCGGGTGAATAACCAAAAACACCGGCCCGTTCAAACTTAGCCTGTTCCATAAAATCAAGCAATTCGCTAAACTCCTGTTCAGTTTCACCTGGAAAACCCACAATAAAAGTGGTACGCAACGTTACACCGGGAATAGACCCGCGCAATTTGTCCACCAACTTGATAATATTCTCCTTACTTCCCCGCCTGTTCATCATACCTAACAGCCGGTTATTAATATGCTGCAAGGGCAAATCCACATAGCGACATATTTTAGCGGAAGCAGCTAACAATTCAATCAGCTCTTCTGTGAAAGAATCCGGATAACAGTACATTAATCTAATCCAAAGGCATTCATCTATAACGGAAAGCTTTTGCAAAAGCCCGGCCAGGGCATATCGGCCATAGATATCTCTGCCGTAACGAGTGATTTCCTGAGCTACGACAATTAACTCCCTAACCCCTTCGGAGCAAAGCATCCTTGCTTCGCTTATTATATCATCCATAGCCCGGCTGCGATACGGTCCCCTGATAGCGGGAATGATGCAATAAGAACAGCAATTGTCGCATCCTTCGGCAATTTTCAGATAAGCTGTATGCCCGGGCGTAGTCAGTACTCTGGGCTCCGGTCCTTGTTGAATATAGCCCGGTGCCCCAACCGCCGGCATCCTTTGACCCGCTTGTATTTTTTTTAGCACGGCCAAGATCTCCGGCACCGCTCCAGTTCCCATTACGCCATCAATTTCCGATATTTCTTCCAATAATTCATTACCGTAACGCTGGGATAAGCAGCCCGCCACCAGCAAGATATGACAACAGCCGTTTGTTTTACAGCGGGCCGCTTCCAATATGGCCGCTATTGATTCTTCCTTGGCAGCAGTAATAAAGCCGCAAGTATTAACGATAATTATTTCGGCTTGATTAATATTGTCTGTTAGCAAATAGCCTGCCTGGCGCAATTGTCCCAGCATTATTTCCGAATCCACTCTGTTTTTATCGCAGCCTAAGCTGATAAATCCTACCGCAGTTGTCATTTTAATAACACCTTTTTATAATACTTCAATCCAGTATAACTCACCGTCAACAGCACTGTCAAAGAATATGCAAAATCCGAACAAAACCGGGGGAGGTTATCCCCCGGCTGTCTGACGATCATCCTCATCTGTAAATGTTTTAGTTACCACCTGACCGGGTCCGTCGAGAAAGCCATAATCTCTGCCGTTTACCCGAACTTTAACCACACCGGCATTGCCCAGTTTTATCCATATACTTTCCTGTCCCGCAAACTGTTTCACATTATTGGGTCCAACCGTTCCCTCAAATACACTCTCATCATCTACCACTACCTGCATCCAACTTTCTCCGTCAAGAACTTGCAGGACCATATCTACACCCGTGGTTTCCGGGACCTCGGTATTGTTGTCTAAATCCGGCGCCTGGCGATGGTCATTACCCTGACCGTTTGGACTATCGGAGACTCCCGGGGGCCGCCCGTTGTCTGAAATATTATCAGACCGGCTTATTACCAGCGTAGTCCCCCAGTACACCAAGGCAAGTACCATTAGTGCCAGCGCAACAGCAGATAATCCCTTCCACCGACCTGCCAATCTATTATTGCGAGGGACAGGTCTCGGGACCTCGTCATTCTCCTCCTCTGTCACACGAGGTGCAAACTGTTCCTCATACCGGTCAACCAGCGCTTCCCCGTCCAGCCCCAGAAAACGAGCATAGTTACGCAGAAAGCCCTTAACATATGCCTTACCGGGCAACACGTCAAAAGCATCGTTTTCCATCGCCATGATATACTTGGTACGAATTTTTGTTTCATTTTCCACATCCGCCGGAGACGCCCCCATTTGCTCCCTGGCCTGCCGCAATTCTTCACCGATGGACAAAACCATCACCTCCCCGAAACGGTGTATTCCGGCAATTTAATAATAAAATTACTGACTTTTTGCACTGCGTCAGTCATATTGTCGATATTAACCGATAAATCATATTCTTCACTTGGCTGACTCGGATATTTGTATAATGGATCGTAATACCGGTCTAACAGAAAACTTACAACATCCTCTATATTACCCATAGACAGCCACCGATTAAGCTCAGCTACTTTATCTTTTCCCAGATACTTGGCCAGCCGGGTTATAGCATTCTGCAAGGAAGCTAAATTACCGGGTTCACCACCTGTGTAATCTCTGATTATTCGCCGCACCCTGTTATCAACCGAAGCATACAGCAATATCCGACAGCCCTTTTGCATGCTGCTCAACAGCGCGTCCGGCAGATACAAATTACCCAGCCGCCTACTTTCACATTCCACTAAAAATATACCGCATTCCTCAGCCTTACGCAATTCCCTCTCGATCAGCGCTTCAAACATTTTTTGTCCCGGAGATGGAGGCTGCCCTATTTTGCCGAATACAGACCCCCTGTGTCTGGCCAATCCTTCCAGATCGAGCACGGGATATCCCATGTCTTTTAGGGCTATAAGCAAATCGGTTTTACCCACTCCGGTTAAACCGTGCAACACCACCGCCCGCAAAGACAGGCTTTCCCTATCCAAATACTCTACAACCAAACGTCTGTAGGCTTTAAAACCACCTACTATCCGGTAAACCTTAAATCCCATGGCATCTAAAATACTGCCTGCAAAATGACTGCGGTCACCACCGCGCCAGCAAAAAATCACCACTTTTTTATCCGGCGCTTTTTTTTGAAAAGATTTTATAAAGGCGGGTAACCGCGGCGCCAGAATTTCCATGGCCAGATCTCTGGCTTTATCAGGTCCCTGTTCTTTATGCACCGTACCCACCAATGCCCGCTCAATGTTGTCCAGTAAAGGTATATTATATGCACCCGGTATAGTGGCCTCACTATACTCCCCCGGCGAGCGCAAATCAACTATAGGGAAACTGTCCGCCTCGTGCAGTGCTTGATATGCATCTACATTTATATACATTACTTAGCCCCCGGAGAAAAGAAAAATTAACCAAAATTAATTTACCCTTCGACACAAAACTTTATAATCCTCTTTTCATTTATTATTTCCCACCTGGGAACCCGGTACATCATAAAAATGGCTATTATATTCATCCGATGTAATTAACACCGCCCGAGGCTTGCTTCCTTCGTAACCGCCCACGTACCCTTTTTTCTCCAATATATCCATTAGCCTGGCAGCCCGGGCATAGCCAATATGGAGGCGCCGCTGCAGCAATGATATAGAGGCATGACCGGTCTCTACAAAAATCTTTGCCGCCTGAGGCAGCATATCATCACGAATTTCCGGTTCCTTATCAATCTGACCCACTTCATTAGCAATACTGGCATCATATTCCGGCTCTGATTGCTGTTTCCAATGCCGTACCAGCAATTCCACTTCCCGATCCGATAAGTAGGCCCCCTGGACTCTAATCGGTTTACCCGCCCCCACGGGGCAAAACAGCATATCACCCCGGCCCAACAATTTTTCCGCTCCACCCATATCCAAAATAGTCCGGGAATCTATTTGTGATGAAACCGCAAAGCTGATCCGGGAGGGTATATTAGCTTTAATCAGACCGGTAATAATATCCACCGATGGCCGCTGAGTAGCCACTACCAGATGAATACCCGCCGCCCTGGCCATTTGAGCCAATCGGCATATGGCATCTTCCACGTCCGCAGGAGCTACCATCATTAAATCCGCCAGTTCGTCAATAATAATCACCAATAGCGGCAGCTGTGCTTTATTTTGCTGCAACATCAACTTATTATACCGGGCAATATCCCGCACCCCGCAGCCGGCAAATAAATCATAACGATATTCCATCTCCTTAACTGCCCAGCGTAATGATGTAGCCGCTTTTTTGGGATCGGTGACTACCGGAGAGACCAGATGCGGGATACCGTTAAACGCAGCCAATTCAACCATTTTGGGATCAATAATCATTAATTTCACCTGATCAGGGGTCGATTTAAACAAAAAGCCGGCAATCAATGTGTTTAGGCAAACGCTTTTTCCCGCCCCGGTCGCCCCGGCAATAAGCAAGTGCGGCATACGGGCCAGGTCGTCTAATACGGGCTGACCCGCGATATCCTTTCCTAAAGCAATGGTGAGACACGAAGGTGATCTTTGATACTCCGCCGACTCCACCAGCTCGCGCAAAAAAACCGTGGCGATTTCCCTGTTGGGCACTTCAATGCCCACCACCGGCTTGCCCGGCACGGGTGCCTCAATACGCACATCGGATGCCGCCATACTCAGAGCAATGTCATCAGATAAGCCAACAATCCGGCTAACCTTCACCCCGGGGGGCGGTTGTATCTCGTATCTGGTTATCGCCGGACCCCTGGATACCTGGGTAACCCTGGCCTTAATCCCAAAACTGCCCAGTGTTTCCTCGAGCACCTTAACATTAGCACTAATATCACGGTTATCCCTGCTTACTTTGCCACGAGGCAGCTTGGCCAGCAGGGAAACCGGAGGCAAAAGGTAATTTTTCACATTGGCTGAAATCCCCTCGTCTTCATACTCCGCACATCCGGATGATAATTTATTATTTGCCTGTTCATTTTCTTCCACTCTTTTATCGGTATCCGGCTTTCCACGATCAACAGTTTCCTTTAAAGGTCGGTAATAAAGAATATTGGACTTCTTATCTTCTGGTCCTTTAGTCAGCACTGCACCGCACCCCCGGCTATCGTCCAAAGCGCCGTACGGGTAATCCTCATGACAAGTATCATTAGCTGTTAATTCGTCTGTATAACAACGATCAATAATTACGGGATATACATCTCGCTCATCTTTAGTTTCATCATCCCTAAAAAACAGAAAATCATCCACCATGCGTATCGTTTTTTTTAGAATCTGACCTATTTTGTCGGTTATACTTTTAAATACCGCTGCTATAGATTGATTGGTGGAAAGCAACAAGCCGACAATTAACATAGTAGCCAATATAATGTAAACCCCCGGTCTGCCAAATGACTTAATTAACATAAAATAGGTAAACCCGCCAATAATACCGCCGCCGTCCCCCTGCCAGCCGGCCTTAATAATATAATCGGCCGGAATGGAAAAGTGCAGCAGGGTCAGCACAACCACAGCTATAATTACCGCACCATGTAAATTGACAGCTTTTTTAGCCTTTCTTTTTCGTTGCAACATTTTATATCCGGCCACCGCCAGCAAAACAGGAAATAAAAATCTTCCCTCACCTGCCAGGCGCATGAGTGAAGCGTTTATAAAGCTTCCCACCAGGCCAACCGCAGGATTAATAATACTTAGCAATACCAGCATGGCCATAGCCAGTAAAGTAATTCCCGTAATTTCATATTTTAATTCATCCGACATTTTTATCCCACCTTTGCTTTGTAAATATGTTATTCCATATTTTACATATAATTCCTTCCAAGGCGGCAAAAATTAATTCCACCGGCTACACAAAAAAACATCTAACGGCCACTCTTCTCCAAAAGCCGTTAGATGTACCTTGTTTGCATACCGGTATATTTGATTTCTGGAATAAATAAAAATGCCTTTTACTCGTCACCAGGGCTATGCAACGATTACTGTCAATATCTGTATTATCTAATAAAATACACAATAATAACCACTGCCCCCAACAATAAGCGGTACCAGACAAAAATAGAATAACTGCGCCGGGCCAGATAGTTCAGCAAAAATTTAATAGACAAAAAGCCTACCAATGCTGAAACCGCCACCCCAACCAAAAAGGCCGTGTTAATATCACCGGGGGACACTTCGGTTAACTTTTTTAATCCCGCACCGGCTACAATAGGCGTGGATAAAAGAAAAGAAAAGCGAGCTGATGTCTCACGGGTCAAACCCATTAGCCGGCCTGCGGTCATAGTAATGCCCGAGCGAGAAACACCGGGTAAAATAGCCAGAGCCTGAGATATACCAATCATTAGCCCTTCTTTTAAACCTACTTCTTCCAGCCTTTTAATGGCCAACGCCCGGGTATCGACAAAGTGCAAAATAACGCCCATGATCATTAGCAATATGCCGATCAGTAAAGGTTGGCGAAAAATTGTTTCTGCCTGATCTTCGAGCAGATATCCCACCAGCGCACCGGGTATAGTACCAATTACTATATACCAAAATAACTTTCCTTCAATGGTTTTTTTTGCGCGCAGCCCATCTGCGATTAAAAACAGCCAGTCCCGCCAGAAAAAAGCTATCACCGCAAAAAGAGTGCCCACATGCAAAGCAACATCAAAAGTTAATCCGGCATATGGCCAACCAGCTAGCCAGGGAACCAATACCAAGTGAGCCGAACTGGAAATCGGCAAAAATTCACCCAATCCCTGTACAATACCCAGTACTACAGCTTGAAATAAATCCAAATTACCACCACCCTGTTAAGTAAACAGCATAATTATACCACAGGGACAAACTTGACAGCCAAATAAATGTATGTTTGTTTTAAAAAGCTGTGGCATTCACCCGCAAGATAAACACCACAGCTTAATATATAAAGCTTAGGATATATTTGGTTTGTTACTGATTTAACGACTCTGTATTACCGGGGCCCCCGGGTATAGATCCGTACGCAAATAGTCTTTGGGGTCGGTACTCAGAAGCTGCACTAATTCCTCCTTGCCTCCCACGTTGCGTACCAGCGCCGGCACTCCATTAACAGTAGCTTTTCTCTCCGGGTAATGAGTCATTTGATCCAACCCGGCCAGCACAAGTTCCAATTGCATTGGCGTATAAAGGATCATTGCAGGGGCACCTCGTTTCTGGTCTTCCATTCCTCAACTAAGCTTTTTAGCTTATCCATCGCTTGATGCACTCCGCCCACCTCATCAATTAAACCACATTCCACCGCATCATATCCGATTAAAACAGTACCAATGTCGCGGGCCAGCTCCCCTGTGCGGAACATAAGTTCCCTAAATTTATCCTGAGTAATATGCGAATGTGCGGTAACAAAGCGCACTACCCGGTCCTGCATTTTATCCAGGTACTCATAGGTCTGGGGAACACCAATAACCAACCCGTTTAAGCGGATGGGGTGAATGGTCATACTGGCTGTTTCCGCAATAAAAGAATAATCTGTGGATACCGCTATAGGCACGCCGATACTGTGCCCTCCGCCGAGCACCACGGATACGGTTGGTTTGGATAAACTGGAGATCATTTCGGCAATAGCCAGGCCCGCCTCCACATCACCGCCCACGGTATTTAAAACAACTACAATTCCTTCCACCTCCGGGCTTTGTTCCAACGCTACCAACTGGGGTATCATATGTTCATATTTAGTGGTCTTATTCTGCGGTGGAAGGACTAAATGGCCTTCTATTTGGCCAACAATAGTTAAACAATGAATATTGCTCTTTATTTCAGGCACCTGAATTGCGCCCATTTCCTTAACCGTTTCCATGGTATTCTTGGGTTTGCCGGTTACCCTGGTCCTTTCGGTATTTGGATCGCTGTTGGGGTTCTCGGGCCGGTGCGGATCGGTTTCGGGTCCGGGCTGAGACGGCGGATGATAAGGGAATATGCCGGGTACCTCATCAAAAGATTGATAATAAGACATTAGATATCCTCTCCGTTCTGCTGTTAATCTGGAAATTCCCTTTTAGTATGTATAAATAATGCAAAAAAATACACAGGCTTACACCTGTGTATTTTTGGCAAGTAATTATACTTCCATGATGATGGGTAGAATCATGGGCCTTCTCCTTGTTTTTTCAAATAGAAATTTGCTTAAATCATCTCTTACTTGAGACTTAATCGATGCCCATTCCAATATCTTCCGAGCATAACATTTCTCTAACGCTAACTTCACTTTTTCCTTGGCCTGATCCATTAATTGTTCGGATTCCCGGACATATACAAACCCCCGTGATACAATATCCGGCCCGGATACTATTAAACCGGATTCACGACTAATTGTCATAACAACAATTAGAATACCATCCTGGGACAGCTGACGACGATCACGCAAAACAATGTTACCTACATCACCTACACCCAGGCCGTCCACCAGCACTCGCCCGGAGGTAACCCGCCCGGCAAAGCGACCGCTGCGCTTGGTAAGCTCCAACACTTGACCGTTTTCACCAACGAAAATATTAGATTCAGGAATACCCAGATCCCGAGCCAGTCGAGCGTGCTTTACCAGCATACGGCACTCACCGTGCACCGGCATAAAAAACTTGGGCTTAACCAGGTTCATCATTAGTTTTAATTCCTCCTGGCTGGGGTGACCGCTGACATGAATACCCGAAACCGCCTCATAAATAACATTGGCACCCAGCTTAAAAAGCTGGTCGATAACTCTGGCCACCAGTTTTTCATTACCAGGTATAGGGGTAGCAGAAATTATTATTGTATCCCCGGTCATTATTTCCACCTGGCGATGATCACGACTGGCCATCCTGGTTAGAGCGCTCATCGGTTCCCCCTGGCTACCGGTGGTAAGGTAAACAATCTGGTTCCTGGGTAGTCTGGATGCCTCATCCAACTCAACCAGTAATCCGTCCGGTACCTTGAGATATCCCAGATCACAGGCAATATTAACCACGTTAACCATACTGCGTCCCACCACGGCCACTTTTCTTTTATAGCGACTTGCCGTGGTAATAGCCTGCTGCAGCCTGTGTACATTAGAGGCAAAGGTGGCTACAATAATCCTTTCCCGGGCCTCTCTAAATGTATCATCAAAGGTTTGTCCCACTACCCGTTCAGACATAGTGTACCCGGGTCTTTCCACGTTAGTACTGTCACTTAAAAGAGCTAGTACACCTTTTTCCCCTCGCTGAGCAAACCGGTAGAAATCCGTTACTTCACCATCCACCGGAGTTTGATCGATCTTAAAGTCACCGGTGTGTATAATAACTCCCACCGGCGTCTCAATAGCCAGGGCCACTGCATCGGGGATACTGTGCGAAACTCGAATAAACTCTACCTTAAAAGGACCTATCGATACTATATCCCGCGGTTTTACGCAATTCAACTTAACATTGTCCAGCATATGTTGTTCGCGCAATTTACCGCCGAGAATCCCCAAAGTAAGCCTGGTACCATATACCGGGACGTTCAATTGCTTTAAAACATATGGCAATGCCCCGATATGATCTTCGTGTCCATGCGTAAGCACAATACCACGTACAAGATTTTTATTCTCCAAAAGATAAGTGATATCCGGAATGACTATGTCAATGCCCAGCAAATCTTCCTCAGGGAACATCAGGCCGGAGTCAATAACCAAAATATTTTCCCCGTATCTCACCACCATCATGTTCTTGCCGATCTCCCCCAGTCCCCCCAAAGGGATCAAGGATACTTTAGGTTCACGCGCCATACCACACCTCCTAATACTGTGGAAATTTTTGTTTAATAAGATATATAATTTGGTGAGAATTAGGAGAAGGCGGGAAAATATTTTGTTTTGTTATAAAGTCCGTTCAGAACTCGCTAATACATTATACTTTATCTTAAGTCGCAGAACAAGACAACAACAGCTCACAAAAGTATTAGTTTCCATATAATACAATTAAAATACAAAAGAGAGCCCCACAGGCTCCCTTTTATTAATTAAAATTATTTTTATTCTACAACAGCTTGGCATCAGACAACACTTTCTTAATGGCTTCCTTTTCCTCCTGACTGGCCTCCACCAGCGGCAGTCTGGGTGGACCCACCTGCCAGCCCAGCATATTCAGAGCCGCTTTAACGGGTACCGGATTGCTTGTCACAAACATACCCTTAAATACAGGGAATATGCTGCAGTGAATCTTGGTAGCCATGGTTACGTTCCCCGAGGTATAAGCATTAACCATCTCTTGAATACGCTGACCGATAATATGTGAAGCAACACTGATAACTCCCCTGCCGCCTAAAGATAGAATAGGCAGTGTCAAAGAATCATCCCCGCAATAAATGGCGAAATGATCCGGTAAAGAGCGCCGCAATTCACTAACCTGGTCAAGATTGCCCGACGCCTCCTTGATAGCCACTATATTATCAATAGCAGATAAGCGAACGACTGTTTGGGATAATATATTAACAGCCGTTCGCCCGGGTACATTGTAAAGAATCACCGGTAAATTGGTACTTTGAGCAATGGTACTAAAATGCTGATACAGTCCCTCCTGAGAAGGCTTGTTATAATATGGCCCCACCAGCATCACAGCGTCAACACCCACTTTTTCCGCCGCTTGAGTCAATTCAATGCTGGCAGAAGTGTTATTGCTGCCTGTACCGGCAATTACCACGGCATCACCGCCAACCTCTTCCACCACTACGCGAAAGAGTTCCACCTTTTCTTCTTTTGTCAGTGTAGGCGATTCACCGGTAGTACCGGAAACGACCAAACCGTCTGAACCCGATTGCACTAGGTGACGGGCCAATTTTTTAACTTGATCAAAATCAATCGTCAGATCCTTTTTCAATGGTGTTACCATGGCCGTTAACACTCGCCCGAAATCAATACCCATGTATCTTTCACCTTCCTTCCAGGTTAACTACCCTGTCTTAATGGGCTAGTTTAAATTGCTTGTGCAGGGCCCTGACGGCATTTTCCATTTCCTCACGTCTTACCAAAACCCAAACAGTAGTATGAGAATCGTTACACTGCAATATTTGGATATCATTTTTAGTTATCGCTTCTACTATATCCGCTATTACCCCGGGTACTCCGGACATGCCCGCACCCACCGCAGATACCTTGGCACACCCGGTAATTACTTCCGCCGCATAACCGGCGTTTTCCAGTACCTCGATCGCTTTTTCAGCCATATCATCCTGTACTGTGAACAGAATTACTTCAGGTAAAATATTAATAAAGTCGATGCTCACCCCGGCCAGCGCCAGCGATCTGAACATGCGACGTTGCTTTTTAAAACCTTCAACACCGGCACCGGTATTAACCTTTATCTGAGCTATACCGGATATATAAGTTATTCCTGTAATAATACGATCCCTGGTTATATCTATAGAGCCTTTATATACTTCACCCGAGCTGGTCACCAGTGTTCCAGGCCCATCGGAGAAAGCTGACCGAACACGCAAAGGAACGCCTTTTTGCATAGCGATCTCTACCGCCCGCGGGTGTACCACCTTGGCCCCTTCATGAGCCAGATGACATATCTCGTCATAGGTGATAGCCGCGAGCGCTTTGGCTTCGGATACAATGCGCGGATCAGCGGTCATAATACCTTCTACATCAGTGTAAATATCCACATAAACAGCATTTAAAGCCACACCCAATGCAGCAGCAGTGGTATCACTACCCCCGCGGCCCAAAGTGGTCGTTTCACCGTGTTCAGTCACGCCCTGGAAACCGGCCACTACTACCACGTAACCCTCTTGAGCATATTTAATAATATTGTTCGGCTGAACCTTTAAAATCCGTGCTTCGGAATGCTTATTATCAGTGGTTATACCTGCCTGTGCGCCCGTCATAAAAACAGCCGGACAACCCGTGTTCTGCAGGGTTGCCGCCATGATTACACCGGATATTATTTCACCGCAGGACATTAACATATCCATCTCGCGTCCCGGCAACTCCCGGTTAGCTTGTTTAACCAGGTTAATCAAAGTATCGGTGGCATAAGGATCGCCCTGTCGTCCAATAGCTGAAACCACTACCACAGGTGAATAACCTTCATCTTTGGCAGCTATTACTTTGCCCGCCACCCTTTCCCTTAATTCGGAAGATACCAAGGAAGTACCCCCAAACTTAAGTACCAGGAACTTCATCAACCATTACCTCTTTCCAAGGCAATCGCATTATCTCTTTCCAAGACATCCGCATTTAACTACCAGCTCTGCAATTTGCACTGCATTTGTGGCCGCGCCTTTGCGCAATTGATCAGCCGCCACCCACATATTAAGCCCTTGTTCCAGGGAATTGTCTTCCCTGATGCGGCCGACAAACACCTCATCCTTTCCGGATGTGTAAAGGGGCATGGGGTACTCCTTATTAGCCGGGTTATCAACAACAATCACCCCGGGAAAATCCGCCATAATTTTCTTGGCCTCGTCCGCGGTAACTTTGCGATTAGTTTCTATATTAATGGACTCCGAATGGCTGCGGTAAACCGGGACACGCACAGTTGTAGCGGTTATAGCCACATTGTCATCATGTAAAATTTTATGGGTTTCCTTGACCATTTTCCATTCTTCTTTAGTGTAATCCATCTCCTGAAATACATCAATATGTGGTATCAGGTTGAAAGCTATTTGATATTGAAACTTAGATGGTACAACCTGACCGCCATCCAGGGCAATTCTGGTATGTTCAGTTAATTCTGTAATACCTTCAGCTCCGGCGCCGCTTACCGCCTGGTAGGTGGATACTACCACCCGTTTAATACCTGCGGCATCATATATCGCTTTGAGGGGTACCACCATGATAATAGTAGAACAGTTGGGGTTGGCTATAATGCCCTTATGTTCCTTGACATCCTCGGGATTAACCTCGGGAACAACCAAAGGCACCTGTGGGTCCAGACGAAAATGGCTGCTGTTATCAATAACCACCACGCCCTTTTCAGCCGCCAGCGGGCCAAATTCCGTACTGGCCGCGCCACCGGCAAAAAGAGCGATCTCCATCCCGTCAAAAGAAGTCGGCGTAGTCTCCTCAACAATATACGTTTTACCTTTAAAGATCATTTCTTTGCCGGCGGAACGAGCGGTGGCGCAAAGTTTCAATTTGCTCACCGGAAAATTTCTTTCTTCCAGGATTTGCAACATTTCCTGTCCCACTGCTCCGGATGCTCCTACTATAATTACATTATAACCAGCCAAAGTTTATCCCTCCAATTCTATATCTTCCACCGGCATAGACAGCTTAATCGTAGGCAACTAAAACAGGTTGAATCTGCTTCCCCTGCAAAGCATGTTCAATGGCATCCACCATTTTATCCATTTTGGCCTTTAACGAATTTGGTTTGCCGGTGGGATTATCCTGTCCAAACGGAACCATATATATATTTTTAGCATTTAAAAGCAAACCAATATTTTTGGCATTTAAACTAAGACCGTCATTAGTAGAAATAGCCATTACCACCGGGCGCTGGTTGCGTAAATGGGCTTTAACAGCCATCAGCACCGGACCGTCGGTAATAGCGTTAGCCAATTTAGCCAGAGTATTTCCGGTGCACGGCGCCACCACCAGCACATCCAGCGACTTTTCCGGGCCAACCGGCTCTGCGCCAACAATACTGTTAATAATATTTTGCCCGGTAATCTCAATAATACGTTCTTTCCAGCCGGCGGACGCTCCAAACCTGGTATCGGTTTCATCTACAGATGCACTAATAATAGGATACAATATAGCACCCTCATCAGCAACCCTTTTCATCTCCGCCAGCACTTCATCCAGGGTACAATGAGAGCCTGTTAAAGCAAATCCCACCTTAATACCCTTTAATCTCATAAACACATGCACCTCCTGGGTAAAACCGGAAAACTAACGTCCTGTCTTCTGCAGTAAAATACCGGGTACCACCCGGGCCAGAATCATACCGGCTGTTTTAGGTGCCACCCTGCCAGGTAAGCCGGGCGCTAAAACAGCCTCAATTCCCAGCTCCCCGGCCTTTTCAAAATCTGTGCCCCCGGGAGCAGAAGCAAGGTCGATAATCAGGGCCGTCGAGGGTAACCTCTGCATTATTTCCTCATTAATAACCGGCGCAGGTATAGTATTAAATATTACATCCACATCACATAAATAGTCTACTAATTCTTTAAGGTTAATCGCTTTTAACCCTATGACTGCCGCTCTGGCCAGTTGGGCGGGATTCCGGGCTGCTATTGTGGTATAAGCATGCATATTCGACAGCAACTGGGCCAACGTTTGACCGGTACGGCCAAAACCCAGTACCATGACATTACTGCCATGAATGGTAATAGGCAGCCTTTCCATAGCCATCTGCACAGCCCCTTCCGCAGAAGGAATTGAATTCAAAATGGCCACTTCATCAAGTTTCATCAGCTCCACAAGTTCCAGAGCGTTTTTTTCCAGCAGATCCCGCAGCGATTTTCTGGCCACCCCCACCAGAACAGGGGTCCCGGCAGGTAACAGTGACAGCAACTCCCTGGTAATTACCGGTCTGGGATTAAGGTAACCCGAATAGAGTTCCATTTGTTCATTAACCCCCGGTACCGGTAAAATTAAAGCCTGCGCCCCGGCCAGGCATTCCTCCGGCTCCGGACAAGGGATTATATTTGGCCCCTTAACCGGTAAACCCAAAGTTTTAACGGTTGCCCCGGCATCGGCAAGACACTCTACCAGGGTAATTTCTCTGGCGTCCCCGCCCATAACAGCTACCGCAAGGCCTGTCAAAATTTGCACGGCCGGCAAACCCTCCTCCAACCTTCTTGTACTTTACATCAATATATGAATCGCCGGTTTTAGAGGTGCATGTATGAAATTTTTGAAACAAGCTTATTCAAACAAAAGGTTTTCTAAACCATATACCACTCCTTCCAGACGCGGCACTGCCCGAATGGCAGTTAATACGCCGGGCATAAACGATTCCCTGGCGATCGAATCATGCTTTATAGTCAACGTCTGACCGACACCACCGAAAATTACTTCTTGGTGAGCCACACAGCCAGGCAGTCTGACACTGTGAATACGCAATCCACCAGGCATTTTACCGCCCCTGGCCCCAATTATTTTCTCTTCCTCCAAGGCCAAACCTTGCTGAAAATCTCCCCGCTGCTCCAAAATCATCTCCGCGGTTTTTATAGCTGTACCCGAAGGAGCATCTAGTTTCTGGTCATGATGCTTTTCAATTATTTCCACATGGGGAAAATATTTAGCAGCCTCCGCAGCAAATTTTATCATTAACAATGCCCCGATGGCAAAGTTCGGCGCAATTATGCACCCTAAATGCATATTATTAGCCAATTCGGAAACTTTAATAAAATCCTCACGGGACATGCCTGTGGTGCCAACAACAGGACGCACACCCGCTTTTAATGCTGTTAACACATTTGCCGTTACCGACCGGGGACCGGTAAAATCAACCATTACTTCCGCCCCGGAAGCAGTCAGAGCCTCAGCCAGATTGGAGGCAATTTTAATACCCAGAGGCTCGCCACCCAACAGCGTACCGGCATCCAATCCCTCGTTAAAAACATCAATGGCTGCGCATAATTCGGTATCTTCAGCGGCCAGCACAGTTTTCAGCACTTCTCGCCCCATCCGCCCGGCCACACCGCTAATAGCAACTTTAATCAAATTAGTTTACCGGTAATTTATTTATGCATTACATATTGAAACTACCGGTTACCCCCTTTCCATACCAATTTAAAGATGCATAAATTTACTTGCAAAAATAATTCTCTAATATCTCAACAAGTATGTCAAGTAAAAAACCATTACTGGCCGGATTTGAATTTTTACTAACACCCGGTTTCTTCCGTCCCTTTTACATTGACTTTATATCCGCTGAGTTGTCCCTGTCCCGGGGCATGATTAACCCGTTGGATATTTTTCTGGACTGATAATAGAAATCAGCTGCCGGGGCACCTGAACATTCCGTAACCACATAGTATTTACGGCTTGCTGTTTGATAATTAATTTTCCATCCCATAAACGGATGTTCTTTGCGTTCCAATAAACTCACCCTCTCTTTTAAGAAAAAATAATTCACAAACACGTTCCTGAAGCCGGATGAATTTACATTTACAACGTCCGCCAGCCTTGCTTATTTATATTGACGTTAATTTGACCGGTTTCAGGATAATCTCTTCTCTCCACCATACCTGAAAACACAAAATAATCACTGCCGCACTCGGATTCCACTATACCACTGGCTACTTCAAACTCCGTTCGATTGCCCCTCATTATTTCCGTGGGGCTAAATGGTTCGGCTAATTTTAGTTCTGCTGAAATATCCTCATAGTGGGCCCACAATAGATTGTCTAGTTCATTGTCCGCAAATGTAACCGGCAAACCGATTTCTTCTTTCGCTTCCCGCCTGGCTATCATGTGATTGTGCGCGTATAGCTTTTCAGTAAGATAATCAACAATATTTTGCACCTGTTCACCGGTAAGTCCATCTCTGCGCAAGCCCAGCATTTTATTGGCCAGAGAACGGATGAGCATCCAGTTTCTGTGCACGTTACCCAGAGCTAAAGGATGGATTTTTTCCGCCAGTAATAAAAAAGCCTTGGCCATTACACTTTCATCATAGATGCCCATTTTTTCCGCAATCAATGTCATGTACGAGTATACATCCTCAATACTAACCGGCAATCTGGCCGAAGTATTAGACGGATCTTGAGGGTTAAAAGCATTAATAACACTGGGATCAATGGGACCCAGCTCTCCCATCTTACTCATAACAATTTCATCGGCCCCCAGGCATAACAGCGTTCCGGCACTATAAGCCCTAAAAGGCACCAAAACAGAAAAATGTTCCGTATACTCTCGAATTAAATTAACCAAACGCCACGGTGTCAAGACGTCACCGCCTCTGGTATAAAGTATCAGATCCACCCGCGGCTGATTGCCGATAATCTCCAAATGCCTATAAATTACCCTTACTACATCCGGAGCAATCCTGGTGCTGACATTCTCCCTATCACCCGTAATATACGACAGTACAACCGAGCCTCGCAGGCACCCTATCTTCTGTAATATATCAACTCTTTGCGGCCGGGACATAAATTGCCTCCCTGTTTTTAATTATTATGACCCATGGCAATATACATTATATAAAGAATATGTAAAGTAAAAAATCCGTGCTAACGACGGATTTTTTACACTAAATATTTACCATACCTGGGTATAGCCTGGTCAAGCTCCACTATAATTACTTCAAACCCCACCTTTTTTATTGCTTCCCATGGAATTATTAATTCCTGTTTTTCAGCAAATAGACTTAACATATTACCCTTGCGAGGCAATATAATAGACTTTATCTGTCCTGTCTCGTCATCGATGGCCAAATCGGTTTCCCCAATCACCCCCAACCGGGCGCCATCGTTTATATTGATAATCTCTTTTCCCGCCAACTCGCCCAGTCTCATCTTTCTTTAGCCTCCTCTAAATGTTCAAATTCTTCTTCTTACCCATAGACGCATGGCAAACGGTTGTATAACGGCCAGAGCTATTGATAATGTGGCCAGCGGCTCCAATCTAATACCGCTGACCTGTAGCGATCTTGGTATCTGAAGTTCCAAAAAAGTCTGCATTAGTATTAAAGAAAGGTATATACCGCCAGCCGTGCCCACCATGCCGGTGATAGCCTGTGATAAAGGAGAGGATTTGGCCTCACCAATAGCGTCCCAGTTTTTATCCCGCATGGAAAGCCACCTAATACGCTCGCGCACAGAAACAATGATCAGCAGTATAATAATTAAGACGAAAAGCAATACACCGATTTTCATATATTCACCTCCCGTACCAATTTATATTTATCTCCTTGTAAAACATTCCTTATTTTAGACCAAATGAGTAATAAATTTATCCAGTAGTGAACTCGTTCAGCTAAAGCTGAACATCGGGGCTTCAGATGGAAATTCTACCCCACCCGAAGTAAAAATAGGAACTCCCACTTATAGAAGTGGGAGTCTTGAAATTTGACAAATAAAAAAAGACCGGTATACGGTCTTACCTGCCCGTTGACCCAAAACCTCCCCGATCCCTGGCGGAAGGGGTCAACTCATCAGTATAGGCAATCTCCACCTGAAAGCAAGGCATAAAAACAATCTGGGCAATCCTATCACCCGGTCTTATCTTATAAGGTTCTTTACCATTATTTTGTATCGCACAGATTATCTCACCCTTATAATCACTGTCAATTACCCCCACCGCATTGGCGAGGGTCAAGCCATGTTTGCTCGCCAACCCACTGCGCACAAAAACCAGCCCCACCATGTTGCCAGCGGGTATATCAACCGCCAGCCCGGTGGGGACAAGTATTTTCTCCCCCGGTTCCACCACCAGCGGTTCTTTTAAAGAAGCGGGCAAGTCAATCCCGGCCGCCCCCGAAGTGGCATAAGCCGGCTCGGGCATCGAAACGCCAATGGCGGGGTTTAGTTTTTTAAATTTAATCTGCACCCTTCCACATCCTTGGCATTCACATATTATTAATGATATTATTCAGCATATCACCGTCATCCCATGGCCCCACACTGGCCATACAGAAATTCTCCGGCTTTAACACTGCCCTGACCAAATCTTTAATATCACTGTCCGATACCGCCATAATACGATTTACGATTTCATCCGGCGGCACAACTTTGCCAAGATACATTTGGGATTTACCCAACCTGCTCATCCTGGTGCTAATATTTTCCAAGCTAAGCAACAGGTTTCCCTTCAGCTGTTCCTTGGCCCGTTGCAGTTCGGCCAAAGTCACCCCATTTGACTGGATACGCCGTATTTCCCTGACAATCAGTTCCAAGGCAGCCCGTACGTTTTGTTTGCTTAACCCCGTATAGATACAGAACAAACCGGAATCGTGATACGAGCTGTGGTATGAAAATATGGAGTAAACCAGCCCACGCTGTTCCCTGATTTCCTGGAAAAGCCGGGAACTTAAACCTCCGCCTAAAATAGTGTTTACAATTTGAAAAACATATATCTTTTCATGATCCAAGGCCAGCCCGGGCGTGCCAAGACATATATGTACCTGTTCGGTATCTTTTACCCGGCAGACTACCTGGCGTGCCGGTTCAGGTAAAAAATACCCTTTTTCTTTTTTTGCTCCGGCCAATTTGCCAAAGGTTTCATTTAAAGCATTGATAACCTTTTGCTGATCAAAGTTGCCGGCTACCGATATCACTAGATTGCCGGAGCTATAGTACTTGCGATAAAAGGACAGTATTTGTTCCCGGGATAGTCCCTGTACGGTTTTTTCATCACCGATGATCGGTCTGCCCAGCGGATGGCCCCGCCAAATGGTACCGGCAAAAACATCATGTACCAGTTCATCCGGAGCGTCTTCATACATTTTTATCTCTTCTAAAATAACATTGCGTTCCCGTTCAATATCAGCCGGATTAAAACTGGAATTCAGCAGCATGTCACCCAGCAAATCAATACCCAGCGGAAAGTGTTCGTCCAAAACCCTGGCGTAGTAACAAGTATATTCCTTGGTAGTAAAGGCGTTTAACTGTCCGCCCACGGCGTCCAGTGCCTCCGCTATATCTTTAGCGGTACGTTTTTCCGTCCCTTTAAACATTAAATGTTCAATAAAATGTGATATGCCCGCTAATTCATTACTTTCATCCCGAGAGCCAATATCCACCCAAACTCCAATAGCTACCGAACGCACATGCGGTATATTCTCCGTCAGTACTTTAATTCCATTAGCCAGTTCGGCTACCTGTATCACGCAGTTACCCCCTGTTAAAATCAAATCCACTGTCATTATATTAAAATCGAGTAATCGATAATCGAGTATAATTTCTTGCTATCTTAATAAAACTCCTTGTTTTTCTCTTAACTATTTTTTAACGACAAGCATCTTTCACTAATTTTATTGAGTTTTGGATTAAAGACATTTTATCGATTGTACAGCTCGCCACAATATCGGTGTCCCCCACTTTGCAGCCGTTTACAAAAACACCGATTTCACCCAATAGCTGCCCCTCACATACCGGTGCGTCAATGCTTCGTACCAGCTTTACTCTTTTCTCAATCCGGTCCGTCCCGTCCACCCGTAAATTAACCGTAATATCATCCACCGCCTTAACCGGTACCGTTTCAGCAACCCCGCCTGTAACTCCAACCCTGTCATGCACGGCACCGGCATAAACGGTTTGTATATCTTCAAACTTATTGAAGCCGTAGTCCAGCATTTGGCCGGCATCTGCAAACCGGTTACTCCCATTTAAAACCACTGCCAATAAGTGTCTATGCCCCCTGGTGGCAGAGGCGACCAGACACTTACCCGCCGCCACGGTGGTACCGGTTTTAACACCGTCAGCCCCGGGGTACTGCCATAGTAATTTATTAGTGTTTTGCAAATAATGATTAATACCACCCGGCCCTTCGATTATCCGGGCACGGGTTTTAACGATCCGGCAAAACGCCGGGTCATGCAAGGCATAACGTGCCAGCAATGCCAGATCAAGAGCGGTGGAATAATGGCCGTTAGCCGGTAAACCATTGGTATTACGAAAACTGGTCGCTTCGGCACCCAGCAGCACCGCCTTTTCATTCATCAACTGCACAAAGAAATCCTCCGTGCCGGCCACGTGTTCGGCAACGGCCACACAGGCATCATTGCCGGAACATAGCAGAGCGCCGTACAGCAGTTGTTCCAAGGTAAGTGTTTCCCCCGCTTCAAGATACATTGAAGATTCTCCAACCGCTGCGGCCCGGGGGCTAACCGCTACAGTATTATTTATATCCGCTCCACCGAGAGCTACCACCGCCGTCATTATTTTAGTCGTACTGGCAATTGGCCTTGGCTCCCTATGACCTTTTTCGTAAAGAATTTGACCGTTATTAACATCCAGCAATAATGCCGACCGGGCACTGACCTGCGGAAGCTGCTGTTGTTCATTAGCCATACCGGGTGAGATACATACAACAGCACTTAAGAGATAAAGAAATAAAGTCCAAGGTGCAGTGAATTTAATCAGACGCAATGGGAACACCTCTCTTTGTCTTAGGCTTTCCCATGATGTTTAATTTTTATCCCTCAGCCAGCCGCCGCTATCATTCCCGCTTCTGCTCCAACATCTTTCCAACAGTAATTAATTGAAAGCCTTCTTCCTCTAAACCGTCAATTATAGATGGCAGTGCGTGTATTGTAGGCGCGGTTGGATGCATTAATACAATAGCACCGTTTTCCATTTTATTAAAGACACGTTTACTGATAACTTCCGGAGCCGGACGCTGCCAATCCACTGTGTCAATACTCCACAGCACGGTACGATAGCCCAACTCCTGAGCGGCCTCCAATACCGCCGGCCCTCTTTCCCCATAGGGAGGAGCATAAAGCCGAGGTTTTTCACCGGTAATATCATAGATAATCTTTTCAGCTTTAGTTATATCCAGCGAGTTTTCCTGCTTTGATAGATTGTCGGGATGTGGATGGGAATAGCCGTGGCTACCGATTTCATGGCCTTGTTCATATATTTTCTTCATCAGTTCGGGGAATTTTTCCGCCCAGGTGCCACCAATAAAAAATGTCATATGCACATTTTTTTCCTCTAAGACTTCCAGCATACGCCCCATGTATTCCTCGCCCCAGAAAACATTACATGTCAATGCCATAGCCTTAACATTTTCATCACCCTGGTAAAGGGGCTCAATTGCAGCGGCAGTGGTTGCCTGCTCACGAGAACAAACCATCCATATAATTGCAGATAGTATACAGATTAATAAAAAGATTTCAATTACCTGCCGACGATTAATGAAAACAAATATCCTTCCCCCCCGTCTGAACTTTTTTCATAAATACTTATGCACAGAATCACTTGAAAATGCTGTTTAAAATAAATAACCCACCCCCATGGGCAGGTTAGCATTCTTTAAACACGTTCAAAAAGTACAACCTTGGAATGTCTCCACCAAAGTTCCGGCTTATCAAAATCAACGCCGTTATCCAGCCTGCACAGTGACCATTTATTGGGCCCTTTGAGTACCCGACTGCGCCAACCGGGATAATCCCCCCAAATATTTTTGTCTTCCTCACCTATTAATATATAAGCATCCACCGATCCGGCGCTCCTAAAAGCAGGGGTCCAATCGCAACCTCCAGGCATCCAGCTGCATATAACGAGGCGCGGACTGTATTTTTTAAGCGCATCAAGGCAGCTCATATGCACCGGCATTAATCCATATAGCCAAGGACCCTTGGGCAGTGACTCCGAATAATTATCAACCGCAGTCAGGCTCACTCCCCGGTTGTGCAATACATTGGCCAGCTCCCCATTACCCGCCCCTACTTCCAGCACGGGACTAAAGTTTAAATTATTTATTTCTGCAGCCAGAGCATCATTAAATTCTTTGTTTAAAATTTGGTAGATACCAAAAGCTAAACAATAAGGCTTTAATATTGAAAGGCGGCATATAACAGCATTGTCACGCCAGGCCGCCTCCGGATCATACTTGACCGGACAGTCGGCAAAATTATTTTCCATCCACTGTTTTTCCCGGCTGATTTTCTCCTGTACACTCTTATATCCAAACAACTCCAAAGACATAATGAAACCTCCTACTTCGCAACAATGAGCTGTTGCGTTCAAACTCAGCATACTTACCAGTTGGCCGTTCCAGTCCAATTTATCAAATTTCAAGACTCCCATTTCTATAAGTGGAAGTTCCTATCCTTACTCCGGGTCGGGTAGAATCCCCATCTAAAGCCCCGCTGTTCAGCTTTAGCTGAACGAGTTCACTATTAGTTTAAGGCCGGGCTTAAAAAAAATAAACCCCCTTTTTTTAAGGGGTATTGTAAATTAGCTTGATTTGTGATTTTGTGGCCGGCGCTGGCCGCGCTGAGGACGCCGGTTATCCCTATTATCCTTTGGTTTTTCCCTGTTTTCCATGCCCTCCGGAACCGGCAGCAAATCTTTATGGGATAGTTTTAATCTCCCTTGATTGTCATAACCAATCACTTTAACCTCTAACATGTCCCCTTCTTTGACCACATCTTCTACCTTATTTACCCGCTCATGGGCCAATTGAGAAATGTGTACCAGACCATCTTTACCCGGCAGACCCAATACTCCGGGTATTATCTCCACAAAACACCCGAAATCAGTAATCTTGACCACTTTACCGTTATAAATCTGTCCGCTTTCCACATCCTTGGTTAGTTTTTCAACGATAGATAATGCATTATATCCGGCATCCGGATTAACAGCGGCAATAAATACCCGGCCATCATCTTCGATATCAATATCTACACCGGTCTCTTCGATAATTTTTTTAATTATTTTACCGCCCGGACCAATTACGTCCCTGATTTTATCCGGATCAATAAGAGTTTGAATAATCCTGGGCGCATAAGGAGATAAATCAGCTCTGGGTTTATCTATCACTTCCAACATTTTACCCAGAATATGCATTCTTCCCTCAGTGGCCTGGCTTAGGGCAGTTTGCAATATCTCCCGGTCAATACCGGCGATTTTAATATCCATTTGCAGCGCGGTAACCCCTTTGGCGGTACCGGCTACTTTAAAGTCCATATCGCCTAGATGATCCTCAAGGCCTTGAATATCAGTTAATACGGCAAATTCATCGCCTTCCTTGATTAAACCCATCGCCACGCCGGCCACCGGCGCCTTAATGGGCACACCCGCATCCAGAAGGGATAAACAACTGCCACAAACACTACCCATAGAGGTAGACCCGTTACTTTCCAGCACCTCGGAAACAACCCTTATCGTATAAGGAAACTTTTCCTCAGGCGGAATCATTGGCTCTAAAGCACGCTCAGCCAGTGCACCGTGGCCGATTTCCCGCCTGCCCGGTGAGCGCATCGGCTTTGTTTCTCCGGTACTAAAGGGAGGAAAGTTATAATGATGCATATAACGCTTGGTTTTTTCAATACCCAGGCCGTCCAGTATTTGCTCCTCCGATATAGCCCCCAGGGTAACGATGGACAGCACCTGAGTCTGTCCGCGCGTAAAAAGGCCTGAACCGTGTGTGCGCGGCAAAATACCCACTTCAACGCTTATAGGACGCACTTCGTTAAGAGCCCTGCCGTCAATGCGCACCCGGTCCACTAAAATAAAGCGGCGAACCAGTTTCTTTTCCACGCTTTCTATAATACCGGCAATTGCTTTAGCTTCTTCGGGGTATTCTTCCAGTAATTCCGTCATAAGCTTTTCCTTTACCCCGTCCAGCAAAGCTTCCCTTTCTTTTTTGGACGACTGTTTTATAATGCAATCCTTTATTGCGGACTTGATGTCCTCTGAAACTCTTGCCGTCACAACGTTTTCCAATTCCTCTTCGGCAACCCTCAACTCAGGATTGTATTTTTCTCTGGCTAAACCCATGGCCAGCGCTTCATCACGAAAAGCTTCGATGAATTTTACAATTTCCTGTATTTTTTCATGCCCGAAAATAATAGCCTCAAGCATATCACTCTCCGGCACTTCTTCCGCACCCGCCTCAACCATCATGACAGCTTCCCCGGTACCCGCCACCACCAAGTGCATATCGCTTTTTTCCGCATCGGCTATGTTGGGATTGATAATGAGTTTATTATCCACCCGACCTACAATAACACCGCCAATGGGTCCGTTAAAAGGAATTTCTGAAATATGCAGGGCAACAGAGGCCCCCACCATGGCGGCCATTTCCGGCGGATTATCCTGATCCACCGATAGAACCAGAGCAATCACCTGCACCTCATTGCGCATACCTTTGGGAAACAAAGGGCGAAGGGGCCGGTCAAGCAACCGTGCCGTTAAAGTAGCCTTTTCACTGGGACGCCCCTCTCTTTTAATAAACCCACCGGGTATTTTGCCCACTGCATAAAGACGTTCTTCGTAATCACAGGTGAGAGGAAAAAAGTCAATCCCCTCCCTAACGTGCTTGGCCATGGTAGCATTAACCAATACCACGGTATCGCCATAGCGGACCAGCACGGCACCTCCGGCCTGCTTAGCCACCCGGCCTGTTTCTATGGTCATTTGTCTGCCGCCGATTTCAATGCTTTTACACAAAATTTTTTGCTGCTGCATATCTTGCTTTTTTTTCCGGCCCAAAAAAAAGAACCGGTATACCTCCTTCCTCATCCAGTCAAGTTCAACTATGGCTGGAATATTACTGTAACCATAAAAAAATCTCATTCTACATATTTAGTAGTATATCCTGCCTAAAATATAAAAAATACATTAATTTTTTTATATTTAACAGAAAATGTAAAGAGCGGGTATATACCCGCTCTTATTTGCGCAATCCCAATTTTTCAATTAGCTCACGATAACGATTAAAATCCCTGCCTTTTAAATAGTCCAACAAGGCCCGGCGCTGACCGACCATTTTCAATAACCCACGCCTGGAATGGTGGTCTTTTTTATGAATCTTGAGATGCTCTGTAAGATCATTGATCCGCCTGGTCAAAATAGCCACTTGAACTTCAGGAGAGCCGGTATCGTTTTCATGTAACTTAAAGCTATCGATAACAGATTGTTTATCCGGCACTGATAATGCCACGGGGTTCACCTCCTTTGTCTTATAATCGCTGCCAGCCAAGCTAATCGTCGGAGACAAACGAATTCCCTAGCTAACAGTTCACACCTTAAATTTAATTCATTTTCCTATCACAGTAATCACCAGCCGCCCGCTGGATATATCCTTGGCCACAATATCAAACATACGCCCTGATCTGGCGAAAAACCCCCTAAAGCGAGTTGCTGTGGGTATGCGGCCCGGTATACCGTTGGTGGCGGCTATAATATCAGCGACCGTAATCTTATCCTGACGATAATCACGCAATCGCTTTCGCGCATGTTCAGTAATAATAACATTCATTTCCATATTATTTTAATTTGTCCCGGTCCGGCAGGTTGATTCATCCTCTTCCTGCGCTAAAAATGCATACAAGGCATCCTGAAAGGCGGCTATTTGAGCATTTTCTTCTGTGTTGGCCTGTAAATATATTTTTTCCAATTCTTTCTTTAAATTCTGAAAATCCTCGCTTAAACAAATCAGTGCAATGTGATTCAACCATTTTTTAATTTCCTCTTCCGGCAAATCGATCTTGGGCACCCCCATTAATGAAACGGCTCCTTCAATTTCATACGGGACGTTTACTGACTGGGCAACAATTTGACAAGCTCGGTTTTAACCTTTTTTCGAGGTACTGATTAATTGTAGCATATTCTACCTGACAAGTAAACGTGCCAAAGGCTAGAATGCGCCGGTGAAAATAAACTTGCCACTTTTCAATACCCGGTATCGGCGAAATCAATGCGCGCTTCATTAATATCCATTTGAATTTGTTCAACTAATTCTCCAGCCGAATTAAACTTTTTTTCATTGCGCAGCCGTCTGATAAAGTACACCTTAATTTCCTTGCCGTATAAATCACCACCAAAATCCAGCAAATGAACTTCAACGGTGCGTACGAAAGAATTGCTGTGAAAAGTGGGTACAATACCGATATTGGCCACTCCTCCCAGAACACGCCCATCAATGTCTGCCTTCACCGAGTACACGCCATTAGCAGGCACCAATAGATTTGGGTCTACCTCAATATTGGCGGTGGGAAAGCCAAGAAGGGAGCTGCCCCTTCTATCACCATAGACTACCGTACCCTCGATTACAGGGGCGTAACCAAGGTATTTTCTTGCCTCAAGTATTTCCCCGTCAGCCAGCATACTTCTTATCAATGTGCTGCTTACCGGCTGTCCTTCAATGCTAACCGGCTGCAAAATTTCTACATCAAAACCCAATTTATCACCATACTCTTCTAATAATTCCGGGGTGCCCTTTCCCATATAACCAAAGGTATAGTTATAGCCGACCAAAACAGCCCGCACCGCCAGCTGTTCATGTAAAACCTGTTTAATGAAATTCTCAGGACTCAGACGGGCAAACTCTCGGGTAAAAGGTATCCACAGCAGCACATGCACACCCAGCTTTGCAAACATATTCCTCTTTACATCCGGTGGTAATATCAATGGCGGCGCACCCTGCGGATTTAATACCGCCAGGGGATGAGGATCAAATGTAAATACAGCCGGCGTACCGCCGACCGCCTGCGATTTAGCCACTATATCGCTAATAAGTCTCTGGTGTCCCAAATGTATACCGTCAAAATTGCCAAGCCCGACCACTATATTTTCATATTTATCTTTTAACCCTATCCAGTCTCTATAAATACGCACTGCTGATATAACCTCCACATTTATGTTTAAACCAGCACTTTAACCGGTTGAAGCATATAATGCTCCGACGTGTTAGGGTCGTTTTTAACAACTGCCAGGGCAATTAATACGCCTGCCTTTTCCAGGCGAACCAGCTGATTGGCGATAAGTCGATCCGCCAAATCATGCACAGGCAATGTAATACTATTGCCACAGCTAACAGCTACGGCAAATGAACCCCCAACAGCTATCCCCGGCAAATATTCCAACGCCTTTCCCATTGGCACAAGTAATGCACTTGCATTTTGCCCCGCAGACTCGGCCAGTTGTTCCAAGGTGATCGTATCTTCCAATAGGAACATCCCCGCCCGAGTGCGTAACAAAAAGGACATATAAGCTCCACAACCCAGCATCTCCCCCAGGTCATGGCAAATTGTACGTATATATGTGCCTGCGGAACAATGAATATGTAAAATAGCGCTGGGGGACAGCTTATCCTCATGAAAATCAATCAATGCAATTTCGTATATGTAAACAGAACGAGGTTTTCTTTCCACTTCAATGCCCGCTCTGGCCAGTTCATATAGTTTTTTCCCCTGGTGTTTGATAGCCGATGTCATTGGTGGTACTTGTTCAATTAATCCCGAAAAACTTATTAACGCTTTCTCTATATCGGCAGCACTAATGCCATGTGCTCCGCCCGATGTTATAACCTCACCGAAGGAATCCCGGGTGGTAGTAGATTTACCAAAGGTAACTTCCGCCCGATAGCATTTACTATCCGGCAGGTACTGAATGATTTTAGTAGCCTTGCCCAGGCATACGGGCAACACACCGGCGGCCCCGGGGTCCAATGTTCCCGTATGCCCCGCTTTTTTTTGGCCGGTTACTTTTCGAATAAATCCTACTACATCATGACTGGTCATGCCCGGCGGTTTAAGGACATTCAAAATGCCATCCATATTCATTCATCCCTTAAAGCAGTTAATGACGCGTGCAATAACCGGTTTTTAATATCCTCCAGATCACCCTCCATCAAACAGCCGGCAGCCCGGGGATGGCCACCCCCGCCAAAGCAGGCTGCCAGTTTGTTGACGTCTAAATAATACTTGGATCTCAGACTGACTTTATATTTACCTTCCTCCAATTCACGGAAAAACAAAGCCAGTTCCACACCTTTAATCATGCGCGGGTAGTTAATCATACCATCCACATGTTCATCAGATGCATTTAAACTGCGCAGCTTATCCCTTTTCACGTGCATCCACGCCACCCGGCCACAGTCGCTTATACCCAACGTTTGCAAAGCTGAGCCTAATATTTGCAGACTGACCAGCGGTTTTTCTTCGTATAAAAGTTTATTAACCCGTGCTGAAGGAACACCCAATTTTATTAATTCAGCCACTCTAAGATGAGTCCCGGGCCCCGTGTTGTCATAGCGAAAAGAGCCGGTATCAGTAACAATGGCTACATACAAACAAGTAGCTATATCCTTACCAATAACTACCGGTAAAATGGGTAACAGGTCGTAAACAATTTCGCCGGCAGCCGCGTAGCCGGGCAAATTTAAATATACATCACCAAAAACAACAGAACCGGCGTGATGATCTATAACCACTACCCGGCCCGCCCGGTCGAGCAGTTCTTTAAAATGTCCCAACCGGTCGGGTACGGAGCAATCCACGGAAATAAATAAATCGAATCGCCACTGTTTATCAAGCTCTGTCCGCACTTCATCCGTACCGGGCAAAAAGGTATACAGATCAGGTACCGGATCGGAACTGCAAAATACCACTCTTTTGCCCATTTGCCGCAGAGCCAGGCCCAGGGCCAGCATAGTCCCCAAACAATCACCGTCGGGCATGATATGACCGCAAAGCACTACGCTTTCCGCTTTACTAAATTCATTGGCCACCGCATTAAAAAGTGATTTATCTCCTTGCTCAAACATCTTTACCTTTAACCTCTTCCAATAATTCCATAACCCGGACCCCGTGGTCCAAGGATTTATCAAGATGGAAGGATATCTCAGGCACATGTCTCAACCTGATACGGTGTCCGAGTTCCGTACGAATAAATCCCTGGGCTTTTTTTAAAGCCAGCATAGTGTTATCCCTCTGCTCATGGTTACCCAAAACGCTAACATAAATTTTAGCGTATTTTAAATCATTTGACACATCCACCCCGGTTATTGTGGCAAAACCAACCCGCGGGTCCTTTAATTCATTTAATAACAGGTCGGATATTTCCTTTTTTACAGCCTCGGCCAACCTTTCCGGCCGGTGGGACATAACCATCCCCCCTTGCGGTTTTAGTGTATAATCAAGCCAGCTCACGTTTAATGGCTTCCATTGTATAGGCCTCTATCTGGTCTCCTTCCCTGATATCATTAAACTTTTCAACGGTAATGCCACACTCATAGCCCTGTGTTACTTCCCGAGCGTCATCTTTAAACCTTTTCAGCGAATCCAGATGCCCCTCATGGAGTACAATACCATCCCTGATTACCCGAACACCGGCATCTCTGGTTACCTTGCCTTCCGTTATATAGCATCCCGCTATTGTGCCCACCTTGGTCACTTTAAATGTCTTGCGTACTTCAGCCCGCCCCAATACCACTTCTTTATACTCAGGCTCTAAAAGACCGCTCATGGCCGCTTTAATATCCTCAATGGCATCGTAAATAATTCTGTATAACCGAATATCCACCTTTTCCGTCTCAACAGCATTACGAGCATTTACGTCAGGCCGCACATTAAAACCGATAACTATAGCGTTGGAAGCTGACGCCAGCATAATATCAGATTCAGTAACAGCACCAACCCCACCGTGGATTACATTGACCCTGACTTCATCGGTACCAATCTGCTCCAGTGCCTGGCGCACGGCTTCCACCGAACCCTGCACATCCGCCTTAATAATTATGCCCAGTTCTTTAACCTGGCCTTCCTGGATCTGATTGAACAAGTCATCCAGCGTAACTTTTGGCGCTGTGAGTTTAAGCTCTTCTTCCCGTTTTTTAATGAACCGTTCATCAATGATTTGTTTGCCGAATTTTTCGTCTTCCACTGTATAAAACAATTCACCAGCCGGCGGCACTCCTGAAAAACCAAGCACTTCCACCGGCATGGACGGGCCTGCTTTACTCACCCTCCGACCGGTATAATCCATCATCGCCCTAACTTTACCATAAGCCACACCGGCGATAATGAAATCACCGACCCGCAAAGTGCCGTTTTGCACTAACACTGTAGCCACCGGACCCCGGCCCTTGTCAAGCTCAGCCTCAATAACGGTCCCCCGGGCCGCTCGATTGGGATTAGCTTTATATTCACCGATTTCCGCTACCAGTAAAATCATTTCCAAAAGATCAGTGAGGTTTTGTTTTTCCTTGGCTGAAACCTCGACAAAAATTGTTTCCCCGCCCCATTCTTCCGGTATGAGGCTATATTCCGTTAATTCACGCTTGACCTTTTCCGGTTCGGCATCGGGCTTATCAATTTTATTAACTGCCACAATAATGGGTACCTGAGCGGCCCGGGCATGGTTAATTGCCTCAACGGTCTGAGGCATTACACCGTCATCAGCGGCTATAACCAATATGGCAATATCGGTTACTTTAGCTCCCCTGGCCCGCATAGCCGTGAATGCCGCGTGCCCGGGCGTATCAACAAAGGTAATTTTCTTACCCTTGTGCTCAACTTGATAAGCACCGATATGCTGGGTAATACCACCTGCCTCGGAGGCCGTCACATTAGCATGGCGGATAGCGTCCAAAAGTGATGTTTTACCGTGGTCAACGTGTCCCATAATGGTAACCACCGGCGGGCGCAATCTCAAATCGTTGTCATCATCTTCAGGCTCCCGCATCATCAGCTGAGCTTCCTTATCCAGCTCAACCTTTATCCGCACTTCAAAGCCCATATCATTAGCCACAATAGTTGCGGTATCAGCATCTATTTCCTGGTTAATGGTAGCTAACGTGCCAAGCTCCATTAACTTTTTAATTACCTCACCGGCGCTTACACGCATTTTTTCGGCCAGTGATTTAACGGTAATGGATTCACCTATAGTTACCGGCTTTTTTTCCACCGTAAGTACCGGTTGGCTTTTCCTCCTGGGGCCTTTATTAAATCTCTTGCCCGCGCCGGGCTTAAAGTCACGCTCTTTCTTGGAAGCATCCTTGGCGAATCTGTTATCCTTGGTGGCCTTTCCTTTAAAAGCATGCTTTTCAACCTGTTTGGATCGTTCTTGCGCCTTATTTTTCTCCATTGTTTTTACTTGATCCGGCATAGCCTTTTGAGCCATCTTGGCCAGCCCTCCACCCGGATGAGTTGGCGGTACATGACCGACTCTGGGATTTTTACCACTCCGATCAAACGGTTTTGCAGGCCGCTGCTGGTTGGACGTTCTGTTATGTTGTTCACCCGGCTTGTTACGATCACGAAAAGCGGGGGACGGGCCCCTGTTCGGCTCAGGCTTGTTCACCGCCGCACGGTTTTCAGCCGGCGCATGGTGACGTTCCGCCGTCACTCTGCCCTGCTGACCGCTTTCTTGTCCGGGCTGGTTTTGCCCGGGCCGGATACTTTTAGGCTGATTGCCTTTGGGCTGATTATGCTTGAATTGATCACCCCTGGGCTGGTTACCTCGGGATTGATTACTCCTGGGCTGATCATTTGGTTTTTTATACCTCGGTTCACCGCCCCGGCCTTTGTCGCCGGAGTAGTTACCAGTCGTCTTTTCAGTAAATACGCGATCAGGCGGACGATCGGGAACTCGATCCACCAAACCGGGACCGCGATCTTGACGATCCCGACCGCCGGCCGCTTTAAAACTCCCACGTTTTTCATTCTTATTATGCGGTGACTTTGCCATATTATTGCCACCGCCGGCACTTTGATAATGATTCCTTATCCTTACTATTTCATCGTCCTCCAAGGTGCTCATGTGGGATTTTACGGTAATACCCATTTGATTAAGCTTCCTCAACATATCCTTACTTTCTATGTTAAGCTCCTTGGCAAGCTCATGAACACGTTTTTTTACCATACAATCACCTCCGAATTATTAAAACGTACACAAGTCAATCTCTCCCCTTTCCATCGCTCCGGCGATACCCCGGGCAAGCTGTTCATCTATTATCGCCACCGCCGTACGGGGCGCCTTTCCCAGCAAAAAACCCAGTTCATTTTTGGAGGAATAGCAAAAAGCAGGAACACTGTTTTCTTTGGCCAACTGTATAAAGTTTTCTTGACTGCGTCTTGATGCATCGCCGGCCAAAATTAACAACTTGACTTCATTTTTCAAGAAGGCATTCCGCACAGCGGTTTCGCCGCTGATTACCTTCCCTGCCCGCCTGCATATACCAAGCAGACTTGCCACCGCATCGCTCATGGCCGGTCTACCCCTTCCAGCAAGCTTTCTTTAATATCCTGGGTAATGGAGTGCTTTAACGCTTTTTCCAACCTCTTGCCTTTCAATGCTTTATCCAAACACTCTCTACTAGGGCAAATGTACGCACCCCGGCCCGAGCGCTTACCGGTGCGATCTATCTCTATAGCATCCTCGGGCGTACGCACCACCCTGATTAATGTTTTTTTAGGTTTCATTTCCTGGCAGCCTATACACATTCTTTCCGGTATCTTCCTCACCTTAGGCAAGCCGAAACCCCCTATTCAATAAATTCCTCAGCAAATAGATCTTTGTACTCAGGATATAATTCAGCCATTTGACTTTCACTTTTTATATCAATTTTCCACCCCGTCAACTTAGCGGCCAAACGGGCGTTCTGCCCCTCCTTGCCAATAGCCAGAGAGAGCTGATAATCAGGCACAATAACCCGAGCGACCTTTTCATCCTCCCATATTTCAACAGCCACTACTTTAGCCGGACTAAGTGAACTGGCCACAAATTTAGATGGCTCGGAGTCCCATTTTATAATATCCAGTTTCTCGCCTTGGAGTTCGTTTACTATGGTCTGTACCCGCATCCCCTTTGGACCGACACAAGCCCCCACCGGATCCACGTTCTCATCCCTGGAAAAGACCGCGATTTTAGAACGGTAACCGGCTTCCCGAGCTACGGACTTTAATTCCACCACACCTTCCTGCAACTCGGGCACTTCCAGTTCCAGAAGTCTTTTCAAAAGCCCCGGGTGCGTTCGCGAAACAAAGATTTGCGGCCCCTTGGTGGTTTTTTTAACCTCTACGATATAGGCCTTCACTCGATCACCCTGAGTATAATTTTCCCCTGGTATCTGCTCCGCCGGTGTTAATATCGCCTCCGTTTTACCCAGTTCGATAAAGACATTCTTTTGTTCAATTCGCTGCACTACGCCGCTTATAATGTCCCCTTCCCTGTTGGCAAATTGTTCATAAATAATATTGCGTTCGGCTTCACGAATCCTCTGTACTACAACCTGCTTGGCCGTTTGAGCTGCTATCCGGCCAAAATTGCGCGGTGTAACCTCTGTCTCCACGACATCATCCAAGTTATACAGGGGATCAAGGGCCCGAGCTTCACCCAGCGAAATTTCCAGTCGCGGGTCGCTTACCTCTTCTACAACATTTCTCTGGGCATAGACTTTACAATCGCCTGTTTCCCTGTCTAAAAGCACCTTGGCATTTTGCAGCGACCCAAAATTTCTTTTATACGCTGAGAGCAACGCGGCCTCTATTGCCTCCAGCAGTACATTGGCAGAAATCCCTTTTTCCCTTTCCAAATCTCTCAGGGCTTCCAAAAATTCGGTATTCATTACCGTGTCCCTCCACAAAAACTATTCCATCTAAAATATTTAAGTTCCCTAAATATTGATCATGCAATCTTAAAACTCGGGCGACAAGCGGGCCGAGGCAACCTGGTTCAAAGGCAGCACAACGCTGGTGCCATCCACATCAAGGGTTATCGAACAGTTTTCGGCGGCAATAATTTTTCCTTTAAACTTGCGCCTGCCTTCCACCGGCGCAAAGGTGGTTAACTTTACATTTTCACCGGTGAATCTGATAAAATCAGCAGGTTTATTAAGTGGTCTATCCAAGCCCGGCGATGAAACCTCCAGAGTATAAGCGTGCGGTATGGGATCATGTTCATCCAACAGCGGATCAATACTCCCGGAAACCAACTGACAATCTTCAAGACCCACTCCCGCGGGTTTATCGATAAAAACCCTCAGGAACCATCGTCCTCCTTCCCTGGTATATTTTACATCCACCAGATCAAGGCCGAGTTCAACCAGTTTGGGGTTAATAATTTGTACTATGGCGTTTACTGTTTTGTTATTATTATTCATTTCTTTGTCCCCCCCAATGCTAAACCGTCGCATTTCCCTTAGTATAATACGAAAGAGTGGGCAATACCCACTCCTTCAATAACAGGTCCACATAAATAATCCTTAGCGGTCATTTTACTTCACCGGTTATGATTATTGGTCACCCAAGAGCGGAATACCTTTACCTCCCCCAAATATTATTTATGTATCTCGGGAAGTTGCAAAATCAAGTGACCTTAAACCACCAAAACAACGAATAGGCACAAAAGCAAATTAATATTATCATAAAAGGGGACGTTTGACAAGATGAACACAACTATACATTATATAGCAGCATCGTTTTCAATAAACTCAAAGGCTCTCACCCATATCATTTAGCTTTGCCTTTACAACATCCACCACATCACTTAACGGCACCATTAATGTTTCACCGGCCCGCCGCATATAAAGTTCCACCCGACCGTTTGCCAATCCCTTTGAACCTATGGTAATACGCAGAGGATAACCAACTAGATCCGCATCATTAAATTTAACCCCGGCCCGCTCCGTCCGGTCATCAATAACAGTTTGCACACCGGCATCTTTAAGAGAGTTATATATTGTTTCAGCGGCTTGCATGAGGTTTTGATCTTTGCCGCTCACCGGCACCACTATTACATGATAAGGGGCTATTTGCACGGGCCAGATAATGCCTCGCTCATCATAGTTCTGCTCAACAGCGGCAGCCATTGTCCTGGTTACGCCAATACCATAGCAACCCATAACAAAAGGCCTGGCCTTACCGTTTTCATCTAGAAAGGTGCCACCCAACGCATTACTGTATTTGGTGCCCAGCTTGAAAACCTGGCCGACCTCAATCCCCCTTGCCTCCCGTAATTCCGCACCGCATTGGGGACAGGGTTCTCCGGCCTTGACCAAACGTATGTCGGTGATCAAATCCGGTTTGGTGTCCCGCCGGGGATTAACATTAATCAGGTGCTGTTCCTTCTCATTTGCCCCGCATACGGCATTAGCCAAATTCATTACTTCCGGATCTGCCACCAGCCTGACCCCGATTAAGCCGACCGGTCCGGCATAGCCCACCGGAGCTCCGGTTATCTCATGCACCGTCTGCTCATCAGCCAGATCCAGCCTGACACATTCCAGGGCGTTATATAGTTTGATTTCATTTATTTCCCGATCACCCCTGACCAAAACCGCCACGTCCTCCTTGTCGGTGGTGTAAATTACGGTTTTAATCACTTTTCCCGGCGGCATATTAAAAAATTCAGCTACTTCACTGACACTGTGACATCCCGGTGTAGATACCTTTTGCAGTTCTTCCGGCGCATCATCGGTATCACCGGCTGCAGGCTTTGTCTCAGCCCGCTCCTGGTTGGCCGCGTAACCACATTTTTCATCAGCGCAATAAAGCACAGTGGCTTCCCCCGATTCAGCCAACACCATAAACTCGTGGGTATCACTGCCGCCAATAGCTCCGGAATCCGCCACCACCGGCCTGAACTGCAAACCACAGCGACGGAAAACATTGGTATACGCTTCATACATTTTATTATAACTGACATCCAGACCTGCCTCATCACGATCAAATGAATACAGATCCTTCATAATAAATTCCCTGCCGCGCATTAAGCCAAAACGCGGACGGCGTTCATCACGATATTTATTTTGAATTTGATACAACAGCAAGGGCAACTGTTTGTAAGAATTAATTTCTCCTTTAACCAGTGTGGTAATAATCTCCTCATGGGTCGGCCCCAGACAAAAATCGCGGCCATGCCTGTCTTTGAGCCTGAACAATTCGGGGCCGTATACATCCCAGCGCCCGGATTCCCGCCATAGCTCAGCAGGCTGAATAACGGGCATCATTATCTCCTGCCCGCCTTGCCTGTCCATTTCTTCTCTAATAATACGTTCAATTTTTAGAATTACCCGCCAGGCCAGCGGCAGTAATGTATATACACCCGCCGCCGCCTTACGCATAAAACCGGCTCGCAGCAGCAGCTGGTGACTGATTACCTCAGCTTCCGCGGGCACCTCCCGCAGGGTTGGCACCAGTAAATTAGAGATCCTCATCCCCGTTCCTCCCTTGAATAATATTGTCAATTTCTTTCATCAGCTCTTCAACCAGTAAATTCTCGGGTACTTTCCTAATTACCCGTCCTTTACGAAAAATAAGGCCTTCGCCCTTACCGCCGGCAATGCCCACATCGGCATGTTTAGCTTCTCCGGGGCCGTTAACTGCGCATCCCATAACCGCCACTTTAAGCGGCTGCTCAATAGCCGCCAAACGCTGTTCCACCTCGCCGGCAATGCTAACCAAATCAATGCAAGTCCGGCCACAGGTGGGACACGATATCAATTCCACTCCGCGCCGCCTTAAACCCAAAGCCTTCAGGATTTCGTAAGCCGCCCGCACTTCGTGTATCGGATCACCGGTTAATGATACCCGGACAGTATCGCCCAAGCCATCCCACAGCAACGCCCCGATACCCACCGCCGATTTAATGCTGCCATTAAATATAGTGCCCGCTTCGGTGACCCCAATATGGAAAGGATAGTCCACCTTATCAGCCAGCATATGATACGCGTTTAACATAAGCGGCACATCCGAGGACTTTAAAGATATCTTAATATCGTAAAAACCCAGCTCCTCCAGTATAGCAACATGTCGCAAAGCACTTCGGACCAGTGCCTGCGGCGTTACCCCCTCGCTGAGCAGATCTTTTTCCAGTGACCCGGCATTTACGCCGATACGTATAGGTATTTCTTTTTGCCGGGCAGCTTGGACCACCGCCACAACCTTATCCCGACCTCCTATGTTGCCCGGATTGATACGCAGGCCATCCACTCCCGCATCAATAGCCGCCAGGGCCAGGCGGTAATCAAAATGAATATCCGCCACCAGGGGAACCGTCAACCCCCGCATAATATCAGGCAATGCCTGCGCTGCCCGCTGGTCGGGTATCGCCACCCTTACAATTTCACAGCCGGCCTCGATAAGACGCCTGATTTGTTCCCTGGTGGCCGCCACATCGCAGGTGTCGGTATTGGTCATAGACTGCACCGCTACCGGCGCATCACCGCCCACTGTAACGCCGCCCAGACGCACCGGTCTGCTTTTCCTACGCTGCATATCATTAGCCTCCAAGTTAGAAAATTAGCAATTAGCTAAAACCTGCTTCATCTTTTACTTAAAATATTTATGAAAAACAACATACATTAGATCATTTACGTACCGGTTTTACATAAACAACCGGCCCGCAGCCCAAATTATTACCCCGGCAGATCTGGCTCGCACCGGGGTTAAGCATAGTTAATAATTTACCGCTTTAGATTATGGAGCACCCTGAGGGCTTTGAATAAATAGCTGCAATATATCGTTATATGTTATAAACACAATGAGCAACAGTAATAATCCGAACCCTACCATATGTATAAAATTCTCCTTGGATGGGTCAACGGGGCGCCCCCGCAGTCCCTCCAGACCGAGAAACATTATGCGGCTGCCGTCCAGAGCGGGGATGGGGAATAAATTAAATAGTCCCAGATTGATACTTAACAAGGCGGCCAGCTGCAGCAAGTAAAAAAATCCTGTCTGCACCGCCCGATCAATTTCCCAGATCACCCGCACAGGCCCGCCCAGATCAGCGGGTGCCTGACCGATAATCATCTTACCAATGAATTGCAATATCAATACAGTTACCTGAAAGGTAAATTCGCAACCTTTAGCCAGCGCGGCCAAGGGGTTTAATTTTTTCACCCGGGAGATTCCGATCATTCCCCGCCCTTCCTCCCCAACTGTGGGAGTGACACTCAATTCTACTTTTTGGTTATCCCTTAACACTACCAATTTAGTGGACTGACCGGGCCGACTGCTGATGCTTGATATAATTTCCTCCCAATTATCCACCTTTTTATCGGCAATAGAGTAAATTTGATCACCGGGCTTTATGCCTGCCTGCTGGGCCGGTTGCCCGGGCAAAACGCCGGCAATAGTTGTGCCCGGCATGGGCATGCCCTGCAGCATGAATATAACTGCCAGTAATACCGCCGCCAGTAAAAAGTTCATTAGCGGACCGGCTGTTATTACAGCCATCCGCTGCGAAATGGTTTTATGGCCAAAACCCTTGCCTTCTTCCACATCTTCTTCCTCAGGGTCCATGCCGGCCATACGCACAAAGCCACCCAGTGGAAATAATCGCAGGTTGTAATCGGTGCCTTGGCGGTTTAGACCCAACAATCTGGGGCCAAAGCCCAGGCTGAACTCGTGCACTTTTATACCCACCGCTTTAGCCACAGCAAAATGACCCAACTCGTGAAAGAATATTAATATGCCAAAAACAAATACGGATGCCCAGAAAGTAGCCATATAGTCCATCCTTTAATTTTTTTCATCATGCCATGCTTTTTTTAATAATTATCTCTCCCGCACGGCGGCGTGCCCAGCGATCTATCTCCAGTATTTCCTCCAGGGAAGCACAATGAACAGAGCTGTGTTCCTGCATCACTTCATTAACTAATTTGGGGATAGCTGTGAATTTTATTCTTCCAGCTAAAAAAGCGTGTACAGCCACCTCATTGGCAGCGTTTAGTACCGCCGGCATAGTTTTGCCCATCCGCCCGGCTTGAAAAGCCAGATCCAGGGATGGAAACCGCTCCAGATCAGGCTTTTCAAAAGTTAGCTCACCCACGGGCCACTGCAATCCAGGGGTTTTTCCCCTCGGCCGCCGGGGATAAAAAAGAGCATATTGAATAGGCAACCGCATGTCAGGAGCACCCATTTGGGCCAATACGGAACCATCATTAAATTCAACCATGGAATGAATAATGCTCTGGGGATGAATCACCACGTTAATATTATCATAATCTATGTTAAATAACCATCTGGCTTCAATAACCTCAAGGCCTTTGTTCATTAAAGTAGCCGAGTCCACTGTAATTTTGGCACCCATCTGCCAATTGGGGTGCTTAAGGGCCCCGGCAGGGTCTATAGCGTCCATTTGCTCGCATCGATAGGTACGGAACGGTCCGCCGGATGCAGTAAGCAGAATCCTTGCCACATCATATCTATCTTCACCGTTCAGGCACTGCCAGATAGCTGAATGTTCACTGTCCACCGGCCTGATAGCGACGTTATATTCATCAGCCAGGCGCATCACCAACTCACCTGCAGCCACCAGCGTTTCTTTATTGGCCAGGGCTATAGTTTTACCGGCCTTAATGGCCGCTACCGTGGGTAAAAGACCGATCGCGCCGGATATAGCGGTTAAAACCGTATCGGCTTCGGAACAAGTAGCTGCCGCCAGCAAGCCCTCGCGACCATAGTATATTTCTGTTTTCTGCCGGCTATCCAACTGCCGCCGCAGCCAGCGAGCATCTTCTTCCTTTTGCAAAGAGACTAAAAGTGGCTTGTATTTTTTAACCTGATCCAAAAACAGTTGTTTATTTTTCCCGGCAGCCAGTGCCACCGGTCTGATATCACCGGGAAAACAATCCAAAACCTGCATGGTTTGGCGTCCGACGGATCCGGTACTACCCAATATCGATAGTTTATTCATAATGCTCTCCAATTAGTTCTATTCACTTATTAATAGGATTTCCGGCTTTTACGGCTGCCTGTATCGTAATAACCAGCATAGGACCCAATATAAGCCCGATTACTCCTATAGTCTTCAACCCCACAAACATAGCTACCAATACAGCTAAGGGATGCAGGCCCAAATTCGCCGCCACAATTTTAGCCTCAAGCAATGCCCTAACAACCATTACCAGCAGATAGAGCACCGTAAGCTCTACACCCAATAGCACATTACCGGCAACAAACGCCCAAATAGCCCAGGGGATATAAATAGTCCCCGGACCCAATACCGGTATCATATCCAGAAAGCCAATCAGTAAACCTATGGTCAAGGCATAACTTGCACCTATGAAATGGAGACCTATAATACTTAAAAAAGCAGTAATGGAAACTAAAATAAATTGGGCCCGTATATATGATTGAAAGGCCAGAGCCACCTGTTTGCTTACTTCCAGAACCCGCGCACCCCAGGGTGGAGGGGCTACCCTGAGCCATAGCCGGGCTATTTTTTCCCTGTCTTTGCTAAAAAAATAAGTGGCGACTAAACTAACCAATATTACCATAATAGCACCGGGAATACCGCTTATAACAGCAAGCAAAACACTCACCAATTCCCCGGCCCAGTGCTCAATGGCTGTGGTTACATTATTTAAAGATTGCTGTAGATTTTCGGTTACACTTTTAGGCAAAGTGCCGTAAAAAATAATACTTTTCTTTACCCATAAATCAAAAAAGTACTGCAATTCCGGTACCTTTTGAGGCAGCATCACAGAAAGATCGCTTAATTCCTTAACCAACCTAAATATAACCAAGGTCAATATAGTACTGATACCACCGAAAAAAACCAGCATGGCAACAGGTACGGCAGCGGCCCGGGAGACCCTGCCGTTGTGACCGAAGAAAACCACCAACGGTTCCATAAAAATACTGAAAATAACCGCCAGCAAAAACGGAAATAAGACGGCGGTTAAATATAAAAGCCACTCCAACATCTCGGGCATCACATATTTAATAGCCAGGTAAATGGCCAATAGTGTTACCGTACCCGCCAGCACGTATAATATTTTTTGTACTGTCCGCGGCAACTAATTCACCTCAGTTAATTTAAAATTAAACCCACATAGTAATATACCAGCGGGGCCGTGAACAGCATACTGTCAAAACGGTCCAGGACCCCTCCGTGGCCGGGAATCAACTTGCCCGCATCCTTAATCCCGGCTAAACGTTTAATGGCTGACTCAACCAGGTCACCCGCCTGTGCCGCCAGCCCGATGATAAGTCCCAACAACAATACCGGCCACAACGGTAATTGAATATATAGCAGAACCACCACCCAAGCTGCTATAATGCTGCCCAGCACACCGCCTAAAGCCCCTTCCACTGTCTTACCGGGACTCAGTTCAGGCGCCATGCGCCGCCTGCCCCAGCGGCGACCGGCTAAATAAGCCAGAGTATCGCTTGACCAAGTGCAGACCAGCATTAATATTAACCAAATCCAACCGTTTGGCAGCGTACTGAGCAGAAAAAGGAAAATAAGCAATCCCACGTATATGGTACAAAAAAAGGATGCCGCCACATCAAGAGGGGTAAACCGCGGGTAAAAAGAAATCATAACCACCAGGTAAAATATTAAAATTATTATTGAAATATCATCCGGGTACCCCTCCTTATATTTATATGCCGCAGCAGCCAAAATAAGACAACCCGGCATAACCATAAACAGGGGCACTTTTAAATCCAGCTTAGCAAATATAACACTAATTTCCCGGACTCCCAACAACATCAATGCCACGGTTACGGTTAATAACGCAGCACCACCATACCACACCGCAGTAATTAGTACGGGAACACCGATAATTGCGCTTAATAGTCTCTGCCAAAACACTAAATCACCAGCCCGGGATAAAATATATCCTGATAAAGCACCTTCTAACAGCTAGTTATGCAACAAACCGCCAAAACGCCTTTCCCTTCTCTGAAAATCCAGTAAAGCTTGCAATAGTTCTTTCCTGCCGAAATCCGGCCACATGGTGTCGGTAAGCCAGAACTCCGTATAGGCCAGCTGCCATAATAGAAAATTGCTCACCCGGCAATCGCCCGACGGCCTAATCAACAAGTCAGGGTCAGGTTGACCGGCGGTAAATAAATATTCCGCAATAACTTGCTCATTTATTTCCTCAACCTTCATACCGCCATCGTTAATTTTTTTCCCTATTTCCCGCACAGCCTGAAGCAATTCAGATCTACCACCGTAATTTAGGGCTACATTAAAAACCAGACCCGTATTATTTTTGCTGCGCCTTATGGCCATATCCACCGCTTCCTTGGCTTTAACCGGAAGCTCAGACAATATACCCATCGGATGTATACGCACATTATTAGCGCATAGCTCATTAATTTCTTTATTAAAGTACTCGACCAGTAAATTCATTAATATATTTACTTCGTCACGCGGCCTTTTCCAGTTTTCAGTGGAAAAAGCATATACCGTCAAATGTTTTAACTTAAGCTCTACGCTTAGCTTTACCACTTCACGCAAAGCATTAACGCCTGCCCTGTGTCCAAACGACCTGGGTGCTCCCCTTCGGGTGGCCCACCGTCCATTTCCATCCATTATAATGGCTACATGAACAGGCAGTTTACTAATGTCCAGCTGTCCCAATAGCTCTTCTTCACCTATACTCTTTTTTATGGAAACAGCATTTTCCTGACGGTTGCCCAGCAGCCATTTAAACATTCCGGCCTCCCCTTTCTCGATAATTCTTGATTCAGGTAGGGTTTTAAACGCCGGGTACGACCCAACCCATCCATGGGGAAACATCCTCGAACAGCTATCCCTGTTCTTGTGAAAAGCGAGGGATTAGCCCGGTTAGCTAATGGATAAAACAACCCCCTCCGGAAACGAGGGGGGTTGTTCCATTATTTTTCAATAATGGCTCCGGCGGGGCATTTATTAATACATATTGCAATTTTCAACACTTGTTCGTATAAATTTTTATCACTGCGATTACTTACAACATCCCAGACAAGTCCCGCATACCTGACTCTCATGCTAACTTTTCTCTGGCCACCGTCAACATAACACTGCCCTCGGAAAGCTCGCGGCTGCGAATAACTCTATACTGCCCTGTCAATTCTCCACGGGGTGGTGAAGTAAATTCCACATCAACACGGCGGCCGGCTGAACGGCATAACTTCAGAGCCGTATCCAGATTCAATATTAATAGGCTGTTAATATGCAATGTTGCTGTCACATCTTTCATTAAACAGTTGTAATTTCCTTTTCTTTAGCGGCAAACAATGCATCAATTTCCTTTATGTATTTATCAGTAAGCTTTTGTACTTCATCCTGAAGGCGCCGCAACTCATCTTCGGAAATATCCCCGTTCTTTTGCTGGCTTTTCAATCCATCATTGGCGTCCCTGCGCAAATTACGCACGGCCACCCGGCCCTCTTCAGCTTTCTTCTTAATAACTTTAACCAGCTCGGCTCTTCTTTCCCTGGTCAATTGCGGTACAGCCAACCTGATCACATTACCGTCACTGGCCGGTGTAATTCCTAAATCAGATTTTAAAATAGCTTTTTCAATATCCGACAGGACATTCTTATCCCAAGGCTGAATAACCAGCAATCGCGCCTCGGGGATATTAATATTGGCCAGCTGATTTACCGGTGTCGGAGTACCATAGTATGGCACCATAATTTTATCCAATAAAGCGGGAGTGGCTCTCCCGGCACGCAGCGAGGCAAACTCTTTGTCCACTACCTCCACCGTTTTTTGCATATTTTTTTCGGAATCAGACAGAAGTGTCAATAAAATCACCCCCAACATATGTTCCAACATTTTCGCCTAAAACGGCCCGTTTTATATTGCCCGTCTCATTAAGCCCAAAAACAAGCAAAGGAATACGGTTGTCCATGCACAGGGAGGTAGCTGTTGAATCCATTACGCCTAACCCTTTATTTAACAGGTCGATATAACTTAGCCGGCCAAATTTGACAGCATTTTCATTTTTAAGAGGGTCTGAATCATATACACCATCAACCCGCTTGGCCATTAAAATTACCTCGGCTTCTATCTCCGCCGCTCGCAGAGCGGCAGTAGTATCGGTAGAAAAATATGGGTTTCCCGTGCCCGCAGCAAATATTACCACCCGGCTTTTTTCCAGGTGTCTGATAGCCCGCCGGCGGATATATGGCTCAGCCACTTCGCGCATTTCGATAGCAGTTTGTACTCTGGTGTCAACGTCATGTTTAGCTAAAGCATCCTGCAAGGCCAATGAGTTAATTACCGTAGCCAGCATACCCATATAATCAGCCGTGGCTCTGTCCATCCCCTTGGTACTGCCCGCCACACCGCGCCATATATTGCCTCCGCCGACAACAACCGCCACCTCGACACCCAATCGAACCACTTCTTTGATCTGTACCGCTATTGAATATACGACCTCGGGGTCAATGCCATATCCCATGGTCCCAGCCAAGGCCTCACCGCTAAGTTTTAATACGACCCTTTTATACTTGGGTGCATCCATTGGGGCCATATAACCTCCCGTCACTACATTTATTCTTCTACATAATAATAATAATTCCTTTTCATGCCTTTATTATTTTCTTGCCTGTGCCGCTACCTCCGCGGCAAAGTCATCCTTCCTTTTTTCCAGTCCCTCACCAAGCTCATAGCGAACAAATCTGCGCACTGAAATATTTTCACCTATTTTAGCAATCTTTTCAGTTACCAGCTGTTTAACAGTTTTGTCCGTGTCTTTAATAAAAGGTTGTTCCAATAAGCAAATATCCTTATAAAATTTTTCAATTCTGCCTTCCACCATTTTTTCGATAATCTTAGCCGGTTTTCCTTCATTAGCCGCCTGAGCAGCTAAAATTTCTTTTTCTTTAGCCACAATGTTCTCGGGCACTTCTTCTTTAGTCACATATTGCGGACGGGCAGCGGCAATCTGCATAGCAATATCCCTTACCAATTCTTTAAACTCATCGGTTTTAGCTACGAAATCCGTTTCACAGTTTACCTCCAGCAGTACACCAATCTTACCGCCGGCGTGAATATAGGAATCCACCAAGCCCTCGGCGGTGATCCTACCGGATTTTTTAGCTGCGGATGCCAATCCCTTTTCACGTAAATAATCAATAGCTTTCTCCATATTGCCATCCGTTGCTACCAATGCTTTTTTACAATCCATCATACCTGCACCGGATTTTTCACGCAATTCTTTTACCATTGCCGCAGTTATTTCAGCCATCAAACAAACCCCCCTATCGGTGTTTTCTCATGTAATGTACTATTATATCCAAAAATTCAACCTAATAGAAAAAAAGGCAGGGGTTACCTTCCCAGGTCAATCCCCCGCCAACAAAATTATTCAGCAGTTTGTTCACCCTGGTTGCCTTCAATAACGGCATCAGCCATTTTTGCGGTTAAAAGTCTGACCGCCCTAATGGCATCATCATTACCGGGTATAATGTAGTCAACTTCGTCAGGATCGCAATTTGTATCCACGATAGCCACAATGGGAATGCCTAACTTGCGTCCTTCCGCAACGGCAATACGCTCCTTACGCGGGTCAATAACAAATATTGCCTGGGGCAAACGGCGCATTTCCTTGATACCGCCCAAAAATTTAGCTAATCTTTCTTTTTCATGCAGCAATTCAGCTACTTCTTTTTTAGGCAGTTTATCCATTGTTCCGTCTTGTTCCATCTTTTCCAGTGCATGCAGCCTGTCAATGCGCTTGCGAATGGTCTGAAAGTTAGTCAACATGCCTCCAAGCCAGCGCTGGTTGACATAAAACATACCGCACCGATCAGCTTCTTCACGAACTGATTCCTGAGCCTGTTTTTTTGTGCCAACAAACAATATATTGCCGCCTTGTTGTACGGTAGATTTTACGAAGTTATATGCTTCCTCTACTTTTTTTACAGTTTTTTGCAGGTCTATAATATATATACCATTGCGATCTGTAAAAATATAGGGAGCCATTTTGGGGTTCCATCTCCGAGTCTGGTGTCCAAAATGAACACCGGCCTCAAGCAACTGTTTCATAGATATTACGGCCACTGGTAGTAACACCTCCTCCCCCGCCGGTTTTTTCCTCCGCCGCCATCATCTTTCCCAGGCCCCCCACGGGGGACCACCTGCGCAAAATCCGGCAACGTGTGTATTTAACACCAGGATGTATTCTAACATAAAGTTTAACCTATGACAAGGCTGCCTATAAAAGAGTACAAAAAAAGTCAGCCATCTCTTCAATGACTGACTCTTAATAACATCTTTTAATGCTCCCTAATCCTTTCCAACTCTTCAAGCAAACGGTCATTTAAAACTTTTATAAAAGTTCCTTTCATACCAAGAGATTTTGACTCAATAACACCGGCACTTTCAAACTTGCGCAAAGCATTTACAATTACAGACCTGGTTATACCTACCCTATCCGCTATCTTACTGGCAACCAGCAATCCTTCGTCACCGTCAAGTTGCCTAAATATATGGTGCACGGCGTCAAGCTCTGAATATGACAACGTACCAATGGCAATTTGCACGGCGGCACGCTTCCTGGCTTCCTCCTCCATACGATCCTGGCGGGCCCGCAATATTTCCATACCTACAACGGTGGCGCCAAGCTCAGCCAATATTAAATCTTCATCGGTAAAGTTTTTTTCGTATTTGGCCAGAACCAACGTCCCTAATCTCGTACCTGCGCCTACAATAGGCACTACGGTAGTTACTTTACTGTATTCACACTTCTTGTCGTGATGGAAAACGCAGACGTTGACAGTCTGACAAATATTAGCGTGAGTTTCATTAATCCGCAATAGGTTTTCGTTATATTCTTCCGGGAAACCTGCCGGCGACTCTACAATATTTTCCATCACATCACAAACAAACCCTTTTAAATAACTGTATCCGAGTACTTTCCCCCGGCGATCCAAAATATAAATACTGCATTCGATATTTTCACTTAATATTGCCGAAATTTCTTTAAAATCGACCGGATAACCCGCAGATTTTTGCAGTACCTTATTAATGGAGCGGGTTTTAGCAAGCAAGTTACGCAAGCTACATCGCCTCTTTCTTATACTAATTCAATTACTAATACCTTTTCAATGCAACAGCAAATATTCTTTGACCGGCTGTAATTATTGTAGCAAATTATAGAGTTTAAAGCGTATAGCCTTTTAAACATGCGGTCAAACCTATTACCTGTTATACTGATATAAAACAAATTACTTATTATTATGCATATATTAATTCATGATTACAATATATACCTGCTCAAATCTTGATCCTTTACTACCTCACCAAGTTTTTTGCCGACATACTGTTCATCAATGTTGAATGATTTATCCTCAAGCTCGGTGGCATTAAAAGAAACATCCTCCAAAAGCTTTTCCATAATTGTGTGCAGCCGCCTTGCTCCTATATTTTCTGTTTGCTCATTAACAGTATAAGCGATTTCAGCAATTTTCACAAGAGAATTTGGCGAAAATATAACCTCTACTCCTTCAGTACGCAATAATTCAATATACTGCCTGATCAAAGAATTCTTGGGCTCAATTAAAATTTGCCAAAAATCATCTTTAGTTAGACTGGTCAACTCCACCCTAATGGGAAACCGGCCCTGCAGTTCGGGGATTAGATCCGACGGTTTGGACATATGGAAAGCGCCGGCCGCTATAAACAATATATGATCTGTTTTAACCGGTCCGTATTTAGTCATTACTGTGGACCCTTCAACTATGGGCAGTATATCCCTCTGTACACCGCCACGGGAGACATCAGGGCCGGCGCCCCCTTCACGAACGGCAATTTTATCGATTTCGTCTAAAAAAATAATTCCGTCATTCTCCGCCAACTGCACAGCACTGGAGGTCACCTCATCCATATCAATTAATTTCTGAGCTTCCTGTTGGGTTAGAATTTTACGCGCCTCGGCAACAGTCAAACGGCGCTGGCGTTTTTTCTTGGGAAAAAAATTACCTAACATATCACTTATATTAACGCCCATCTCTTCAACGCCCGATCCGGTAAACACTTCCATCATGGGCGGTCTGTTGTCTTCCACCTCAATTTCTATGTATTCTCCTTCCAGTTCGCCTCCGGCCAACTTTTCCCGCAAAGTTTCCCTTTCAAATTTAACCCGGCTGGCCATTTGCTGGTACTGAGTATTTTCCGTCTGCTCCGGCTGGCGACCGGAACCAAACAGCATCTCGAGAGGATTGCGTGCACTTTTCTCCTCTCTTGGCAAGGGGGCCAGCAATTCTATAATTTTTTCCTCCGCCATCTTTTTAGCTTTTTCCTCCACACGGGTCATTCTTTCCTGTTTTACCATGCGAATGGATGTTTCCACCAAATCACGCACCATCGATTCCACATCCCGCCCCACATAACCCACTTCGGTAAATTTGGTTGCTTCCACCTTGACCAGCGGTGCTTTAACCAGTTTGGCCAACCGGCGGGCAATTTCAGTCTTGCCCACACCCGTGGGACCGATCATCAATATATTTTTAGGCATTACCTCATCCCGTAAATCTTCAGGCAGCCTGCTTCTCCGATACCTGTTGCGCAACGCTATGGCCACCGCTTTTTTAGCCTGATTTTGCCCAACCACGTATTTATCAAGTTCCGCCACAATTTGCCCGGGTGTCAGCGAATTCATACTAAGCAACCTCCGTTTTTATAATGTCTCTACAATAATATGATTATTAGTATAGATGCAAATGTCGGCAGCTATGGACATAGCCTCACGGGCCACGTCCACGGCACTCATCCCGGCATGTTTGACCAGCGCCCGGGCGGCAGCCATAGCGTATGGCCCACCGGAACCAATAGCAAGAACCCCGTCATCAGGCTCAATAACTTCACCATTACCGCTTATAACGAGTATACATTCTTTATCAGCAACAGCCAGCAGCGCTTCGAGTCGGCGCAAGTATTTATCGGTGCGCCATTCTTTGGCTAATTCCACCGCCGCCCTCTTCATATTACCCTGATAAGATTCAAGCTTATTCTCAAACTTCTCAAATAAAGTGATAGCATCGGCAACCGAACCGGCAAACCCGGCCAGTACCGTTCCACCATGCAAACGGCGCAATTTACGGGCATTGTGTTTTAATATGGTATTTTGACCGAAAGTAACCTGACCGTCACCGGCCATGGCTACTTCATTACCTTGCTTAACGGCCACAATAGTAGTGGCATGGAACATGGGTCATTCTCCTTTAAAGCAAATTTTATGCTCTGGGATGGCATTTATCATAAACGTTTTTAATACGTTCTTTGCTCAGATGAGTATAAATTTGGGTAGTGGAAAGCCGTGCATGCCCCAGCAGTTCCTGCACCGAACGTAAATCAGCACCACTATCCAACAAATGGGTGGCAAAAGAATGTCTAAATGTATGCGGGCTGGTCCGGTCATGCAACTGCAATTGCCGTACATATTTTTTAACCAACCAGCGCACACCCCGGTCCGTAAGCCGACCGCCTTTACTATTTAGAAACAGGGCCTCCAAACGCCCTTTTTTACCCTTTATCAACATTGGTCGGGCTTCTTGCATGTAGCAACGCACCGCTTCCAGCGCGTAACTGCCCAGTGGAACAAGGCGTTCCCGGTTACCTTTGGCGGTCACCTTTATTGTGCCCTTGTTCAAATCAATATCTCCAATATTAATACGCACCAGCTCACCCACCCTGATACCCGTACTATATAACGTTTCCAGAATAGCCGTATCCCGAGCCCCCAATAGCTTTACTCGCTCGGGATATTCCACCAATTGTTTCATCTCCGCCTCAGTCAGAAAGCGGGGCAGCTTTTGGTTGCGCTTGATAATACTAATCCTGGACAGAGGGTTATCCTCCAGTACCCCCTCCCGACACAGATATCTAAAAAACGACCGCCAGGTTGACATACGCCTGGCTATGGTGGCACCTGATTTTTGACGCTCATGCATATCCGCCAGATAACTTCTGAAAAGGGTTTTGGTGATCTGGGCCGGGTGAATGCTGTAGTCTTCTTTAGCCAGAATCCGGGCAAAAAAAGTCAGCCCGTCGTATAAATCGTCATCGTAACTTTTAATGGTGTAGGGTGAAGCGTTTTTTTCCATTTGCAAATAAATGAAGAAACCATCCATATAACCGTACATCGTTTAACCTCACATTGGATACCTATCATTTAACGCCACACATCTTTTATATTATTGTAATAGTTCCCGACATTGCTTTAATTCTTCCAACGCCCGACCGGCATACATAGCATGGCGTCTCTTTTTATCCCGGATTTTCTCTTCCAGAGGTGGGAAAAGGCCGAAAGTAACATTCATAGGCTGAAAATGACGGGCATCCGCAGATGTTATGTAATGGGCCAGAGCACCGTGGGCTGTTTGGGCCGGCCAAACCACCGGCTCACGCCCTTTTATCAGCAAAGCGGCATTTATGCCTGCCGCCAGCCCCGAGGCTGCTGATTCCACATATCCCTCCACCCCGGTCAATTGCCCGGCAAAGAATAAATCCTCTTTCAATTTACACTGATAAGTCGGTTTCAATAACACGGGGGAATTAATATATGTATTGCGGTGCATGACGCCATAGCGCACAAACTCGGCCTGTTCCAAGCCGGGTATCATGCTGAACACGCGTTTTTGTTCGCTCCATTTAAGATGGGTTTGAAAGCCAACGATATTAAGCAGTGTACCCGCGGCGTTATCCCTGCGCAGCTGCACCACGGCAAAGGGTCTTTTACCGGTACGCGGGTCAACCAGCCCAACTGGTTTTAACGGCCCAAAGCGCATGGTATCCTTTCCCCGCCGGGCCAGCACTTCGATAGGCATGCAGCCTTCAAAATTAATTTCCTGATCGAAGTCCTTGCGTGGCGCCCGCTCAGCGGCGGCTAAAGCATCCTGAAAGGCGGCATATTCGGACTCGTTCATGGCACAGTTCATATAGTCGTCCTCACCTTTGCCATAACGGGAGGACCAAAACACTTTGTCCATATTGATTGATTCCAGGCTCACAATTGGAGCCACGGCATCATGAAAATATAAATACTCTTGCCCGGTAAACTCCCTGATCTTCTCCGCCAACCGGTCTGAAGTTAAAGGGCCCGAGGCCACCAGCACCACATCGTTAATTATATCAGTATATTCCTCCCTGTGCACCGTTACTAACGGATGATTTTCCAACATACCGGTAACGGCACCGGCAAAACCATCTCTATCCACAGCCAGCGCTCCCCCGGCCGGAACGTTATATTGATCGGCGCAACGCATAATAAGAGAATCCAGCCTGCGCATTTCCTCCTTTAGTAAACCCACGGCATTTTCCAGTGCCCGGGCCCTAAGCGAATTACTGCACACCAGTTCTGCAAAATACCCGGTTTGATGTGCCGGCGTACTCTTTTGTGGGCGCATTTCATAAAGAGAAACCGGGACACCTCTGCGGACCGCCTGCCAGGCTGCCTCCGAACCGGCCAAACCGGCACCGATAATGACTAATCGTTTTTGCAATACGGCCACCTCTATAATTAAAGCTAATTTTCGTGTTTAATATGCCCTCACCAAATCATTTGCTTCTTTTGAGGCACTCTCATTGTTCTCCCTTTCATCTTCCTGAGGCGCTTCAACTTTACCTCCGCATTCCTTGCTAATACACTGATATACCCGTCCTTTTCTATTTTCCTTTAATACCATCATACTGTTACACAAGGGGCATTTGCGGTTGGTTGGCTGATCCCAGACCACGAAATCACATGCTGGGTAATTACTGCAGCCATAAAATTTTCTGCCTTTTTTGCTGCGTCTTAAAACCAGCTCGCCGCCGCAATTGGGACAGGAAACGCCGGTTGGCTCCAATAATGGCCTGGCATTTCTGCATTCCGGAAATCCCGGGCAAGCCAAAAATTTCCCGTATCTGCCCATTTTAATGACCATATTTCTGCCGCACAGTTCACATACTTCGTCAGTAACTTCATCCTCCACCTGAACTTGTTCAATCTCTTGATCGGCTACCTCCAGCAATTCCTGAAAGGGCATGTAAAAATCTTCGAGAATACTAACCCAGTTTACATCCCCTTCTTCTATATCGTCCAGTTTTTGCTCCATCGCAGCGGTAAACTCAACATCAATAATATTGAAAAAATATTTTTTCAGCAAGTCCACCACCACCAAACCAAGTTCGGTGGGATAAAAATTTTTCTTTTCTCTGACTACATAACCCCTTTTAAGGATAGTATCTACAATCGGCGCATAGGTGCTGGGCCGGCCTATACCTTTTTCCTCCAAAGTTTTAATTAATGTAGCATCAGTGAATCGGGGCGGCGGCTGGGTAAAGTGTTGTTTCGGCACCAGGGTGCGCAGCTTTAATTGTTCACCTTCCTTAAGCTCCGGCAATGTTTTACCTTCGCCGGTGTCTTCCTCGTCGTCACGCCCCTCAATATAAACCTTCGTAAAACCGGTAAATTTGACGATGGAACCGGCGGCACGGAATGTATATTTGCCGGCTTTGATATCCACACCGGTGGTATCTATAATCGCCGGGCTCATCTGGCTGGCTACAAACCTTTCCCAAATTAATTTATATAGTCTGTACTGATCACGGCTTAAGAATTGTTTGATATTATCCGGTTCCCGCTGCACCGAGGTGGGCCGAATAGCCTCATGGGCATCCTGAGTCCGGCCCTTAGGCGCCCCGCGTTTTTTTTCGATTGGCACGTACTCAGCGCCAAAGCGTTCAGCAATAAAGGCATCCGCTTCCTGCTCCGCATTTTCAGATATTCGGGTAGAATCGGTACGAATATAAGTAACCAATCCCACCGGGCCCTCTTTGCCTAAATCCAGCCCCTCATAAAGCTGTTGGGCTACCATCATAGTTTTCCGGGCTGTAAAATTTAACTTGCGATAAGCCTCCTGCTGCATACTGCTGGTAATAAAAGGCGGCGCAGGCTGTCTCTTTTTCTCCCGCCGGATTATTTTAGCCACTTCAAAAGAAGCTTTTTGTAAATCATTCTTAATTTCATTTACATGCGCTTCATTGGGAATATCCGCTTTTTCTCCGTCAATTTTATGTAATTTGGCCTCCAGACTGTTCGTTCTGCCCTTGGCCAGCTTGGCAAGCAAAGACCAGTATTCTTCCGGCTCGAAAGCCTGGATCTCTTCTTCGCGGTCACAGATCAACCGCATAGCGACTGATTGCACCCGCCCGGCACTCAAACCCTTTTTCACCTTACGCCATAACAGCGGGCTTAAATTATAGCCCACCAGCCTGTCTAAAATACGCCTGGCCTGCTGAGCATCCACTTTGCGCCGGTCAACCGGGCGTGGGTGTTTAACCGCCTGCTGTACTGCTTGTTTGGTGATTTCATTAAAAGCAATCCGGCACGAATCCTGTTCGTCAATATTTAATACGTTGGCCAAGTGCCAGGCAATGGCCTCTCCTTCCCGGTCGGGGTCGGAAGCCAGCAATACTCTGTCAGCCTTTTTTGTGGCGGCCTTCAGCTCTTTAATAATATCTCCTTTGCCTCGAATAGTTATATATTTAGGCTTAAAATCCTCCTGTATATCAACTCCGAATTGACTTTTGGGCAAATCCCGCACATGTCCCATAGATGCCTTAACGGTGTATTTCTTGCCGAGAAACTTGCCCAAACTTTTGGCTTTGGCCGGTGATTCCACAATTACTAAAGTTTTTGCCACACATATCACCTCAAAGTTCTAGGTTTGATAGCCGGCTTAGTTTTCCCTTACCGAGTATCATTTTATTAAATCTATCCTAAATCACTGTTATTTAGAACATTAATTGCCGGCAAGAGCGTAAAGCCTGCCGGGCATCTGCCTGACCAACCCCTTGACTTCCAGAAACATTAACGCCGACATCACTTCTCCAGCCGCAAGTCCCGATTTCTGCACTACCAGCTCCAGGGAAACAGCTTCGTAATTCAATATTTTAAGCAATAGTGTTTCATTATCGTTTAATTTTAAACCCCCGGCGGACTGTCGGGGCAAGGACGTTTCAATTAATGAAAGACCCAGTTCCTCCACAATTTCACCGACCCCCAATACCGGTGCGGCCCCCTGCTTAATTAGTTCATTTGAACCACGGCTTAGCTTGGAAGTAATATTTCCCGGCACCGCCATCACATCCCGCCCCTGCTCCAGCGCCACATGAGCAGTTATCAGGGCGCCGCTCCGCTCGGCAGCCTCTACTACCACCACTACCTTGCACAGACCACTGATTACCCGATTGCGCACCGGAAAATGCCAGGCATCCGGCGGGGTGCCCGGTGGAAATTCACTGACTAGCAAACCGTTTTGCATAATGCCGTCCCTTAACCTGCCGTTTTCTCTGGGATAAACCACATCCACCCCGCAGCCCAGTACGGCAATAGTATTACCGCCGGCATCCAATGCCCCGCGGTGAGCAGCGGCGTCTATTCCCCGGGCCATGCCGCTAACCACAGTTACCCCGGCCCTTGCTAAATCCCGGGCTAATTTTTCCGCCACACTCAGACCATAAGGGGTAGCCTTCCTTGCACCCACCATGGCCGCGGAAACGTTTTCCAAACATTTCGTTCGACCGCATAAAAATAAAGCCGGCGGCGGGTCATAAATATTTTTCAACTGCCCGGGGTATTCGGTATCTTCATATAAGATTACGCCAGCTTCTTTACCATCCAAATAACTAGCCACTCTGGATAAATCACAGTTTCTCCGACGCGCCAACATTTCCTTGTTATTTGCCTGGCGTGCTCCCACCAGGGAATTAAACTCACTGTCGGGGGCATGCCAGGCAGCCTTGGGTGTTCCGAAATGCTTTATTATCGTCCAGAATTTCCGGGCCTGCCCGGCCAGGATAATATGCCAGGCCAGCCAGTATATTCTATCATCCACATTATCACCACCCCGGTCAATTTTATTAGGAATCTCACCAATGGGCAAATAAGTATTACAGCATCATGTTCAAGATTAACAAGCTTTTTCCTGCTTGTTCCAAAAACTCTATTGCAACATTATACTTTATAATGAAGTTGAGTCAATAGTGACACCCACCCGCCAGACCTTAGGCGACTGATTTATATGCCTAAAAATTGCTAAGAATAAGGCAAGCCCCGAACCAAGAACATTGTAATTGTAAACCTCGCTTACTAAACTCGTTCAGCTAAAGCTGAACATCGGAGCTTCAGCCGGGAACTCCGCCCCACCTGGAGTAAAAATAGGAACTCCCACTTATAAATAAAAAGGGAGTATTGAAATTTGATAAATAATGTGATTAATGATTACGGTTGCCATTAGTTACCTGTGAACATGCCGGATAACCCCCAATTGTTCTGTCTAATTTTGTTGTCCGGCCGGTGTACATTCCTCGGGAGATTTATCTCCGCGCAGTCCCTTGTATACCGGATGGCGCATAATACCCTCCCGGGTGAGGGTCAAGTATTCCACCCGGCAGACCAGCCGCGGCCGCACCCACTGTACGCCCCGCACCGGCAGCGATCCGCTTTTGATAGGACAACTATCTGCGGCAAGACCGTTCATTGCTTTTAGCAAATTTATTTCCTCATCCCGGCTTAATCCACTGCCCACCATGCCCTGGTAAACAAAGTCCGCCCCGTTCCAGGCAGCCAGCACCAGCGAACCTAATAGTCTGCTCCCCCGCCCCCTGCGATATCCACAAACAGTAAGATCGGCCTCCCGGGTATGGCGCAGTTTTTTCCAGTAAACCGAACGACTACCAGGGGTATATTTGCTGTCAACTCTTTTAGCCATGGCACCTTCAAGCCCCTGGGCAACACAAGCCCGATAAAACGCCACCCCCTCCCCCCGCACCAGCTCAGAAATTAAAAAATAATCATTTGCATCGACAACAGTCTGCAGACATTCCCGGCGTTCACTTAAAGGACGCTGCATGATGGACACACCCCGATAATATAAAATATCGAAGGCCATATAAATAGCCGGCAGCGACCGCGCTGCCGAAATAATCCGGTTTTTATCCTCCAGCTTGGCCCGGGACTGCAAAGCAGCAAAAGATGGTTTGTCATCATTTAAGACAATAATTTCGCCATCCAGCACCAGAGGCGTATCCTTTACCCGGCGGAATAAACCGCCCAGGTCGGGAAAGGTACCGGTAATATCTTTTAAGTTCCTGGAAACCAAAGTAGTTAAATTATCCAGATAAGCAAGACAACGATAGCCATCCCACTTGACTTCAAAGTAGTATTCAGAGTCGTCAAAAGGCCGGGCCGGGACCGCGAGCATTGGTTCTATCAGCGGCAGGACGCCTGTGCCGGCCGGAATCACGACCCTTTACCCGACACCCGGCGTTTTTTATGTTGGCCACGCTCCTCTTTGGCTAATTCGATGCTGGCCTTTAGTGCCGACATCAGGTCAACTACATTTTCCGCAGCCGGAGCAGCCGGTTTTTCCACTACCGCTTCACCGGCAATTTTAGCCCTGATCATTTCATGCAGCTTTTCACGATAGGCACTATTATACTTGCCGGGTTCATAATCCGTGGAAAGATTTTCAATTAAATTTACCGCCATTTGCACTTCGTTTGCATGCAGATTAATCTGACCGCCAATTTCCTCGATTTGCTCCACCGAGCGGACTTCATCGGCATAAAACATTGTTTCCATAATTAACGCCCGACCAGTGGGCCTGATTACAGCCAAAGACTCCCTGTTCCTGATGGTAATAAGTGCAATAGCCGCCCGGGCAGTCTCCAGCATGGATCGTCTTAATAGCTCGTACACTTTTTTGCCGCCCTCACCCGGGCCAAGGTAATAAGAGCGATCGAAGTAAACCGGATCAATCTTTTGCATATCCACAAAATCCATAATATCTACACTGCGACTCTTTTCCCCGGACAAGCCGGCCAGTTCATCTTCTGTAACGGTTACATACCGGCCCTTTTCGTATTCGTAGCCCCGCACTATTTCATCATTTTTCACTTCCCCGTCACAGTGGGGACAATAGCGCACATAGCGCAGCGGCGTGTGGCACCGGGCGTGCAGATAGTTAAATTTAACATCTTTTTTTTCGGTAGCAGCGTACATTTTAACGGGAACGTATATTAATCCAAAGGTAATAGCGCCCTTCCAAAGAGCACGCATTATTTCACCGTCCCTGATAATATCGAAGATTGTACACAGCAAAACCGCCAAGCAATCTGTGTCGGTTTTATTATTGTTTGGCTGCTCAAAAAATAAACCCCGTGGTACGGGGTAAATTGTTCCTGCCGGTTTACCGGCAAAAGATATTGCATATAAACATAAAAAACCAGCCTATCAAATTCGTCGCTGGTTTTTAAAATCCTATTAGTTTAATATTCCGGGGCCCAATCAGGCCGGGCAAGTAAACCTAAACCCCCAAAACAGAAAGCTATAATATTTTGCTTAGAAACTCCCTGGTACGGGGATGAGCAGGGTCAGTAAAAATCTTTTGCGGCTTGGCCTCTTCTACAATTCTTCCGTCATCCATAAAGATAACCCTGTCGGCCACCTCCCGGGCAAAGCCCATCTCGTGCGTGACCACAACCATAGTCATACCCTCTCTCGCCAAGTCCTTAATCACCTCAAGCACTTCGCCCACCAGTTCGGGGTCAAGGGCACTGGTCGGCTCATCAAACAGCATCACCCGGGGCTGCATAGCCAGCGCCCGGGCAATAGCCACCCGCTGCTGCTGGCCGCCGGAAAGCTGCACCGGGTAAACGTCGGCTTTATCGGCCAGTCCCACCTTGGCCAGCAACGCCAGGGAACGGGACTTCGCCTCGGACGGCGGAACTTTGAATACGGTAATAGGCCCTTCCATTATATTTTGCAATGCTGTCTGATGCGGAAACAAATTAAAACGCTGAAAAACCATACCCATTTGGCTTCTTAGGCGATAGACATTTTTTCTGCCATCGTCCACCAAACGGCCATCGGCTAGTTTCCTTTTACCGATGGGCTGACCCTCCATGGTAATGTAACCGTTATCAATAGTCTCCAAATAGTTCAAACAGCGCAAAAAAGTACTTTTACCGGAACCGCTGGGTCCGATAATAACCACTACTTCGCCTTTGGCCACGGTAAGGCTGACATCCTTTAAAACATGTAGTTCGCCAAAATGTTTATTCACGCGCTCCGCAACTATCACTATCATTTCACCTTCCGTCAATCCCCGTCGGATATGGCCAGGCGTTTTTCCAAGCGAGTAATAATATAAATGAAAAACGTTGTCATAATTAAATAAATAATACCTACAGTCAAATATATTTCCATAGAACGAAAGTAAGTAGTATTCAGCAGTATACCACTGCGCATCAGCTCTACCATTGTAATCACCGAAACCAGCGAAGTATCCTTCATCAAGGCAATAAACTCATTGCCCATAGGCGGCAGTAAACGCCGATAAGCCTGGGGTAGAATTACCCGCCGCATGGCCTGGCCGGTGGACATGCCCAGGGATAGAGCCGCTTCCATTTGCCCCTTGTCGATAGACTGGATACCCGCCCTAATGATTTCCGCTATGTACGCCCCGCCGCAGATACTCAGTCCCAGCACCGCCGCAGCCTTGGGACTTAGTTGTATATCAAGATACTGCGCCAAACCATAATACAAAATATAGAGTTGCACCAACAGCGGTATACCGCGAACTACCCAGGTATAAAAACCGCCGATCATTGACAGCAGTTTAATACGAGAGATTTTCATCAGGGCAACAAATAACCCGATAATAGTGCCGAAAAGAATAGCCAGCACAGTTAATTCAACGGTCATTAATGCACCTTTGAAAAGTATTGGTAATATAGCCAGCAAAAAATCAACGTCGATTGGACCGATGTGCAATATAAAACACCCCGTTAGTTAGCTTAAAGCTTGATAGGGCGCGATAAATCGCGCCCCGATATTCTACTTCGGCATAGCAATCATATCTTTACCGTCAAACCACTTCTTGGATATTTCGGTCAAGGTACCGTCCGCCATCATTTCCCGTAAAGTTTTGTCCAGTGCTTCCTTGAGGTCCTTATCTTCCTTCCGCAAACCAATGGCGTACATATCTTCCACCAGAGGCTTTTTAATAATTTTGTAAGCATCCGGCTTTTCACCGATATAATCTTCAGCCGTAGTCACATCGACCACTACCACGTCAACTCTACCGATGGAAAGATCCTGGAAGGCTTCGGGGTACTGGTTATACTGCCTAAGGCCGGCTTCCTTGATAATGCCTTCTTCTATCAGAGACTTACAGGCCTCACATCCGGAACTACCGGCCTGAGTGGCCACTGTTTTGCCTTTTAAATCATCCTTGGTGTTGATATCCGTGTTATCCTTAAGTACCGCCATGCCAATACTGGCGTTAACGTACGGTATGGAAAAACCAATCGCGGCCTCGCGCTCTTTGGTAATACTCATGCCATTGATAACTACGTCAAATTTCTTAGCGTTCAACGCGCCTGTCACACCATTCCAGTCGGTGGGAATCCACTCCATCTTTATGCCCAGGCGTTTCTCAATTTCTTTACCCATATCAATGTCAAAACCAACCAGTTCACCTTTCTCATCCCTAAACCCCATGGGACGGAAAGTATCATCCAGACCGATAGTCATGACGCCCTTTTCCTGGATCAGTTCCCAACTGGTTTTTTCGGTATCCCCGCTTACAGCTTGTCCATCAGACTTGCCGGCAGGCTCTTCACCACCGCATCCCGCCGCCACCAGCGCCAGGCTAAGCACCAGCATTAGCAGCCATAAACACTTGGTTCTACGCAATTATCTCCATCTCCTTCGACAAATAATAAAATACTTCTCCAACAGTTTAACCAACTAAAGAATTGAAGTCAATACTTTAACAATGCTGGAGATATTTAAACAGATACTGCATTAATGATATGTAAAAAACAACTGCGTTAACTCATAATAGACTACATAAAAAAGGACAGTTAATTTTATATCCCCCCAATATTTACTCATAAAAAATACCCCGCGATGCAGGGTAGATGTAAAAATTCTAAATAAATTTTTTGCTTGTTTTATCTCCGTTAAAGGTAAATAAAACCTTTTTGCCATCCACTATCGTTTCCATATGCACCGCCCGGCCCCATACTTTATATACATGGGGCAGCGTTCTTTCCAAGTAATAAACGTCCAAATCCGATCCCTCATGCACATGCCTCAAATAAATTTCGCCTCGCTTGCCGAAATCACCGTCCTCAACCACAATATACGGCAGTCCGCAGTTATACAGATTTATTACTAATCCGTCCCGTACTTTTTCCCAATCTTTATCGCTAACCTTCCAATCGTAACCGATTTTCTTATATAAATACAGGTCATATTCTTCCACTAGCTCTCTGGTTAAATAATTGCGTATAAACGACAAATCGTTTTCTGTTTCACGTACTTCAAAAATTTTCTGTTTGCCCTCGCCACCCGGACGCCCGTATTTTTCTTTTTCTTCGTCAGTGGGATTATCCCATCTCTTTTCAATATCTTCATACATTTTCAGTCCCAAATAATACGGGTTTATTTGGTATTTAGACGGCTGGATAACCCCGGAATGAGTCTTGGCAAATTCCACCGCTTCATCCTCGGTTAAATCCATTTCCCGCATAATACGCATATGCCAGTAAGTAGCCCAACCCTCGTTCATAATTTTAGTTTGCATTTGAGGCCAAAAATACAGCATTTCTTCCCGAATAATGGAAATTACATCCCTTTGCCAATCTTGTAAATCACGCCCGTAATTCATCATAAAAAGCAGCAAGTCCTTTTCCGGCTGTTCGGGTATTCTCTTTACCTCATCTTCCGCTTCATCGCATTTTCCATCACACTCACGTTTATCCAGATTCCAAAGATCGTCATAGGGAGTGCTCTGCCCGGAATCGCTTTGCCGGTGAGTATCCCGGTGACAACTGCCTTGGCAGCATTTATCACCGGAACAGGTTTGCTCCCGACAAGAGTGACCTTTATTTTTATATTTTTTCTTTTTACCCTCGCCCGGATCAATATGCCGCTCGGAGTCTATATTTTCCTGCAATGAAATTACCGCATCTAAAAAACTTTCCACTTTATCCCGCCCGAATTTAAACTCGTAACCCCTAATGCGGTCCGCTGCCACCGACATACTTTCCACCATTTTCCTTGATGTTCTGTTAAAGTAATAATTGTTCTTAAAAAAATCGCAGTGCGCCAATACATGGGCAATAACCATTTTATTTTGCACCAGCGAATTTCCTTCCAGCAAAAACGCATAACAGGGATCGCTATTGATAACCATTTCATAAATACGGCTGAGATTATAATCATATTGCGTTTTCATCTTGTGATACGCCTTGCCGAAGGTCCAATGTGAAAAACGAGTGGGCATGCCATATGAACCAAATGAGTAGATAATATCCGCCGGGCATATTTCAAAATACATGTTGTAGAAGTCAAGGTTAAACTTCCTGGCTATGTCGGTTATTTGCTCAATAGATTTTTCCAGCTTTTTTATTTCTTCCTGTGGATGCAAAGCCTACACCTCCCCTTACTGCGCTTTATTTTCCGGATGGGGATTAAAAAATGTTTTCAATGCGGGATATACGTCACTCTTACCCTTGATACCCACGCTGGTAAATTTAAGATCAACAATTTTTTTTAATGCGGTTCTTAGCGTGCTGGTGTGGTAATATGGCCCTTCGATTTCACCGTAACCGACCAGATTACATAGCTGAAGCAGTTCTTTTACATAACTCACGCATTTTTCATTGTCCGATGTTAAATTATCCCCATCGGAAAAGTGGAAGGCGTAAATATTATAATCATCCGGACTATAACGGCTCTCGATTATTTCCAGGGCCAGTTTATAAACCGATGAGCAGCGCGTGCCCCCGCTCGCTCCCTTGGTAAAAAACTCCTCCTCGGTTGTTTCCCTGGCCTCCACATGGTGTGCCAGAAAAACAATTTGCACATTTTGATATTTAGTGCGCAAAAAGCGCACCATCCAAAAGAAAAAGCTGCGGGCAATATACTTTTCATAAGGGCCCATTGACCCCGACGTGTCCATCATAGCCAACACTACGGCGTTACTTTCATATTTATAGGTGATATCCCAGGTTTTAAAGCGCAAATCCTCTTTAGTTATTTTTTTAGAATCAGGCCGGCCTTGTCTGGCATTACGCTTTAGCGCCTCTAAAATTGTCCTCTTACGATCTATATTACTGGAAATACCTTTCTTCCTGATATCCTTAAATTCAAATGCTTCGGATGCCAGCTCATGCTTTTTCTTGGGCTGCAAATTAGGCAATCCAAGGTCTTCAAAAATTAGCTGGGCCAATTCATCAATGGTAATTTCGGCCTCGTAATAATCCACTCCCGGTTCCTCTCCGGCTCCCTTGCCCTTGCCGGGACCGGCCTGCCTTTGATCACTGCCCAGCACATCCCCTTCTTTGGTATCGCCCTGACCCTGCCCGCCATGTTTGCGTTTTCCGCTGTCAAAACGGAAATGATATTCCTCCAAAGAGCGGATGGGCACCTTAACTACTTTTCGCCCATCCGATAAAATAATACTTTCCTCACTGACTACATCCGCCAGATTTTTTTTAATGGCCTCCCGGACCTTTTCTCGATGACGTTCCCGGTCAATTTCACCTTTGCGATGCAGTGACCAGTCTTCCCTGGAAACTGTATATTCGCCTGACATTATACCACCACCTATCTGTTCAACAGGCTGCCTACATATTTTAACAATTCATTGGCACATATGCTGCAATATCCGTATTCATCAATTAATTTGGCGCTAACCTCATTCATGCGCTTAAGCTGCTCGGCATCGGGTGTTTTGGTGGAAGTGGTGATTTTAACCACATCCTTTAAATCGGCAAACAGTTTTTTCTCCACGGCTTCCCGCAATCTTTCATGGGATTTGTAGTCAAAGCGTTTTCCTTTACGGGCATAAGTGGATAATCTAATCAATATCTCTTCACGAAAGCTTTTTTTAGCACTTTCCGAAACTCCGATTTGTTCTTCAATAGAACGCATTAATTTCTCATCAGGGTCAATCTCCTCGTCGGTAATAGGATCCTTTAACTTCACGCCGTTACAGTATGCTTCCACATTATCCAGGTAATTGTCAAACAATACCCGGGCCGACTCTTCATATGAATACACAAATGCTTTTTGCACCTCTTTTTTAGCCAGCTCATCATACTCCTTACGAGCTACCGATATAAAGTTTAATAACCGTTCCTTTTCCTCTTTAGTAATGGAAGGATGCTGGTCCAGCCCATCCTTTAACGCCCGCAGTACATCCAGCGGATTAATGCAACGAGTGGAGGTGCGAATTAGTGCCGAACTGAGGCGGTTGATTACATAACGTGGGTCCACCCCGCTCATACCTTCATCCGTATGTTCATTTTGCAGCTCAGTTAAATCCTTTTGTTTAAATCCTTCTACATCCTCGCCGTCATACAGCTTCATCTTTTTGACCAGGTCCATGCCCTGTTTCTTACTTTCTTTTAAGCGGCTGAGCACGGAGAAGATACTGGCTACCTTTAAAGTATGAGGCGCAATGTGAATATCCTTAAGATCACTTTGTTTAATTAACTTATCATATATTTTGACCTCTTCACTAACTTTAAGATTATAGGGTATTTTCATGACAATGATCCGGGATTGCAGTGCTTCATTTTTCTTATTGCTGATAAATGCTTTGTACTCGTTCTCGTTGGTATGGGCAACAATCATTTCATCAGCATAAATCAAGGCAAAACGCCCCGCCTTGAAATTTCCCTCCTGCGACAGGCTGAGCAAATTCCATAGAAATTTTTCATCACATTTGAGCATTTCCTGGAATTCCATAATCCCCCGGTTGGCTATGTTCAATTCGCCGTCAAACCGGTAGGCCCGGGGATCCGACTCGGAGCCGTATTCGCCTATCGTGCTGAAATCAATACTGCCTGTTAAATCTGCAATATCCTGAGATTTGGGGTCGGACGGAGTAAATGTGCCTATACCCACGCGGTGGTCCTCAGAAAGAATTATTCTTTCTAGCAATACGTTCTCTATATTGCCGTCATATTCATTTTCCAACATCATCCGACAAGAAGGACATAACTCCCCTTCAATGTAGACCCCATACTCTTTCTCAAATTCAGCGCGCAATTCTTTGGGAATAAGATGCAGCGGCTCCTCATGCATAGGGCAATGTTTAATAGCGTAAACCGCACCGCGGTCCAGCTTGCTATACCGCTCCAGTCCTCTTTTTAACATAGCTACCAAAGTGGACTTACCGCCGCTCACCGGACCCATTAAAAGCAAAATTCGCTTGCGTACATCCAGACGCCGGGCCGCAGGGTGAAAATATTCCTCCACTAGTTTTTCCAACGTTTTATCCAGCCCAAAGATCTCTTGATTAAAAAATTTATAACGCTTACCGCCATATTCCAGATCATCCACTCCCGCGTCATACAGCATATGGTAAATCCTAGCATGGGCTAATTGTGATATTATAGGGTCTTCCTTGAGCATTGCCAGATATTCCCCAAATGTCCCCTCCCATTTATACTGTTTTTCCAGAGAGCGGAATTCTTCCAACCTCTTGACAAAATCCACTGTTTCACACTCCCTCCTAGTGCTAATGTTATTACTGGTTTATAACCACCATATGGTTGACTAACCAACTTCTCTACAGTAAAAAACAAACAAGTACTATATTTATATGCGGTAATGTTAAAATGAGTATCCGACTGAATTGTGATAAAAGACTACTTTTACCTGAAATCGACAGCTAGCGCTATTATTATTGATCTAGATCGGGGTTACAAAAAATTTTCAACCGACTCCTGAATTGTAACCAGCCAAGTTAATTGTGGTGATTTACAACGCCTTGCGGCAAATTATAATAACAATAAAAATATTAAAGGACGAGTGATTTCTCAAAAAAGAAAATCCGCCCGTCCCCATAAAAAAATCCGGTTTGGTTAGTCAAAAACCGAAACCAGATTATAATTAATCAATATTAAATAACTAATTGGAAAGCTCAACCACTATAAAGTTTTTTTCCGGTTCCCACAGCTCCCGCAATTCCTTTTCGCTAACAAACCGGTAAAACACTTCTTTTCCTTCCATCCAGGTTGCCAGGTAGGTCATGCTCTCACCTCCACAGGTGGTACACTGTATACAAAATAATGTTAACATTATTTTAACAAAACATATTCATACCGGCAACCTTTTATTTTTTAACTTAACAATCTTTTTAGCATAGCCTGATTAGCCATATTTTCTACACTATCATCCAGCACGGCCAATTGGGATGCATAACCTCTCCTGGCCAGGGCCAAAGCGATTAAATGATCGGTCAAGGCCGGATTCTTAGGTAAAAGAGGACCGTGTAAATAAGAACAAAATACGTTTTTATAGCGAGCCCCTTCCAGGCCATCACGCCCGTTATTGCCGCTGCCATATAGAACACTGCCCAGTGGCTCAAGGCCGTTTAAAAAGGTCTGTCCTCCGTGGTTTTCAAAACCCACCAATTTGGTTTTTTTTCCGGCCAGTTCTGTTTCCAAAACCACATTACCAATAAATCGTTTGTCTCCCGCTTCGGTGTAAAAACCCAGCAGGCCCAACCCGGGAATTTCCCGCCCCTCCGGTGTGCGATAGTAACATCCCAGTAACTGATACCCGCCACAGATAGCCAGCACCACCAAACCATTATCAACCGCGGCACGTAAACCGGTTACCCGAGCCTTGAGATCCGCGGCCATCAGAGTTTGCTCCCGGTCCGAGCCGCCGCCGATAAATAAAAAATCATAATCAGCAAACTCTACCGGATCACCAAGGTTGACCTCTTCCACACGAACCGGCAGCCCCCGCCAATTGCAGCGTTGAACAAAAGCCAGCACATTGCCGCGATCACCGTACAAGTTTAACAAGTCAGGATACAGATGGCACACGGTCAGCACTATTACTCACCCTCTCGGCCTTTTGACCTAAAATTTTTTCCACCGGCCATAGAGCTGTATAAGTAGCCAGTATACCCACCGCCGCTCCTTCCCCATGCAAAGCCGCATCCAAAGCCCGCCGGTAATTCCTTTCCGTGGTCAGCAGACAAGTGGGCACCCCGGCGTATTTTAAACGCAAAGCCATTTCTTCGGCTCGCCGACCGGAACAAATAAATCCGTTAAATTGATTAAGATACCGTACCAGCACTTCAAAATCCACATCCCAGAGCCAGGAAATATCCCGGCCATCCGCATCGTTATCATTAATAGCGATCATAACATCCTGCTTGCCCTTATATGCTAAAAGACTCGTCAGAGCTTGGTTAAAACCGGTGGGATTCTTCACCAGGGTTAAGGTCACCTGTTTTTCAGCATAACAAAATGATTCCATGCGACCTGCAGCCGGGATATATTTAGTTAAATAATAGGCGGCTTTCTCCGGGGCCACCCCCAGTGACAATGCCGCAGCAAAGGCAGCAAGAGCATTGTAGGCATTGTATATACCACGCACCGGTATGAACAATGACCATGTGCCCCCGTACGCACCGCTGCCTCTAATAGTCGCTTTTATGCCCGCCGCATCACTAATAACGTCCTTAGCCTCTATATCCGGCCGGGGCCGGGCAAATCCACACTGCGGACATTTAAAATCGCCCAGCTGGCTGTATATGTAAAAGTCATAAACAAGAGTAACGCCGCAAAAAGGACAGAACTTGGCCTCCCGGCTATAGGCCGCCGCACTTGACAATGCCGCATCCGGACATACCCCATAGAACATCGTGGTCCGACCGGTTTCCTTGAATAGGCGGGCCACCAGAGGGTCATCAGCATTTAAGATTAATTCGGTGTCTCCAGACAGTTTTTTTAAGGCCCCCAGTACTTTAGCAACTGTAGTGTCCAATTCCCCATACCTATCCAGCTGATCGCGAAAAAAATTAGTTACCAGCACCCGGTTGGGCCTTATCCAGCGCGTCACCGCCGGGAAAGCAGCCTCATCAACTTCCAGCACTGCATAATCGCAATTTAAGCGGGCTGTCAGAGTGCCGGATTTGATATATGCCGTCGCCACACCGGTAATTAAATTAGCCCCTTCACGGTTGGTCACCACCCGGTAGCCGGCTTGTTCCATAATATCAGCCAGCATATTACTGGTAGTGGTTTTACCGTTGGTGCCGGTAGTCATAATCACGCCTTTGCGGGTCCGGCCCTGATAATGTTTTAATAATTCGGGATATATGCGCAATGCCAGCATACCCGGAAGAGACGAGCCACGCCCCCGACCGGTCAGCCTGCTTAAGTACATGGCTAATTTAGCCGCCAGTATGGCTATAATTAAACGCAAATTCATACTATACCTCAAATAAATTAATGGGTTAATTTAAAATACCCGTTAATTGCTGTAGTAATTGACCCCCTGCCTGTTTGAGCAGTTGATCCGGCCTTTTTCCACCAGCAAATCCAGGTGGGCCAGTATTTCCGATAACCCCAGAAAGATTTCCCATCCCTTCAGATCCGGATACATGGCTTTACTTATTTGATAAGCACTAAGTTCTCCCATCTTAAGCTTATCTTTAATTCGCGCGAACTGAGACCGATGGTGTCGCCGCCCTACGTTTATCACACTGCGATAATCGTTAAAGGTACCGCCGTGGCCGGGGAACACCATGGCGATTTCCAGCTTTTCCAACGTGTCCAGACCGGCAAGGTATTGTTTTAAGGCCGGTAAGCGTGATCCGGGTTTGTCATGGTCAGGCTCCATCAGCGGGTTGGGAGTGATATGAGGCAGCAAAAAATCACCCGAAAAAAAGAATTTTTGTTCCGGGGCATAAAGGCACAGATGCCCGGGGCTGTGTCCGGGAAAATGCATAATTTTTAGCGCGCCCCCGTCAAATTCAATGGTTTCCCCCCCGCTCATTGGCTTGGTATGTACGCCCTTTACGGATGGGTGGGGCAACTTATCTCTTTCACCTATGATTTCCTGCACGACCTCCGCCGGAACGCCGGTTTCCACGATAAAGGGCAGCCGCTCCCTGAAATAATCAGGCTCTCCCATTAACTTGCTCTCTTCCAGGGGATGTATTAATACCGCCGCACCGGCCGCTTTGGCGACTTGTGCCGCCAGGCCGCAGTGGTCGGGGTGAGAATGGGTAACCACAATCCTTTTGATGTCCTCAACCCGGCAATCCAGCGACGCCAGCATATTCCGCAAAAACTTATCGGCACGCGGCGTATCGGGTCCGATATCTATAAGTGTTATGGGATCACTCTTTATTAAATAAGCATTTACGGGGCCAACTGCATAAGGAGTAGGAATAGCCAGTTGATAAACAGGCAGCAAATTCTTCGTCCCTCCCAATTAAAAATTATATCATTCCATTAGCGGCAAAACAATAAACCACGCCCTACGGCGTGGTATCTAACCAGGCAACCGCCGGTACTGTTAAATTCCTCACCCGCCACCGCTATACCCGGTGCTTACTAATTTACCGTCTTCCACAATTACCGGCACTTGGCCGGCCCCAAATTTTTCTTGGACCAATTGTTTGGCCGCAACATCCAGACTGATATTTATTTCCTTGAAGTTAATACCCCTGGCCTTGTAATCCTTCACCGCCTTTTGACAATAAGGGCAACCTGTTTTAGTGTAAATCATGATTCCAGCCACTTATTACATCACCCCCTGACCCCGGGTATCACTAACGTAACCGTCAGATCACGATTATCCGCATTACTGTCGACTTGGAACAACCAGTGCCCCCGGGCATCAAAAGTAAACTGCACTTTGCCCTGCTCATCGGCTTTTAGGATGTGCGCAAAACCATCATCTTCATAAAGATGGTAAGTAGCCTGTACCCGGGCTCCGGCAAGTGGCGCGCCGTTATACAGCACGGTTAGATCAACAGCATCTCCCGGATGAAATTCACCGTATGTGCCCGGCACAATTTCCAAACCCCGGTTAAGTGCCTTGCCATGCCCGTGTATATGATGTCCCACAGGCACCAGTACCCGGGCCCACTGCCCAGCGGCGGCATCACTTTCGACTTGTACGGTATACATCCCCTCGTATCCGGAATTAAAAAGAAGAACATTATGCTGACCATCCGGAGCGAGCCTTATTTGTACAGGTATTTCAACGCCGTCGGGATCAACCGCATATCCTTTCCAACCGCTGGAGTCGCCGACACCGTCCTTATGCATAGCCCGTCCCCACAACACTTTAACTTCAATGTTATCGCCGTGGTGAAAATGTAAATGAGCTGGTTCCAGCCAAATAGCCTGCCGGATTGCCGATTGTTCTGCCATTTTTGCGCCACCTTTCTTATTTTCCTCTTATCATATTATTAGTGTCATGTTAAATAAAAAATCAGTCCACATAGCAAGACTACAAAAAAAGCCATGAACTCCTGTCTTTTCTTAGACCGGATGCCTTCATGGCCAACGTTGTTGATATTAATAACTCACTCTTTGTATTAAGCCTCCGGCAATTAAGCTTGCACAACACTTGCGGGCAAATAAAAGCTATATTAGTTTCCGCCTTCCCGAACCCTATGGCAAATTATACTTAATTATACATTAGAAATCAAGCCAATGAATCTTTGCAGCTTAATTGCCGACACCTAAACGCCCCCGCAACTGCGGAGGGCATCGTATTGACTTGCATTGCCTGCTATATAACAGTTGTTGGGAATATACCGACATGCAATATATTTGATTAATTATTTTTATATCTATCGTTATCCTTACCTTTGTCCTTATGTTTATCTCTATTAAATTTCCAAACCGTATCATCTCTTTCATATCTGTTCGTTTCTTTTTGTTTGGGGTTGTCTTTTTTCTGTAATTCTTTATCCCGATGGAACAGTTGTCTCTTAGAAAAATCACCATTATCCCGGAAAACAGGCGATTTTCCCCGGGCGTTATTAGTACTTTCTTTATCATTTTCATTATCACGGGTAACATTACGTCCCACGCGATTATTTTGACTATCATCGAATTTTTCCGGTGAGAATGATGCAGGTTTATTGTGATCGTCAGAGTTGCTTTTTTTTGCAGGTTTTCCGGTTTTGCCAAACTTATCAGGTTTGTCGGATAACCCATTGTTAATTTCCTTTTGCATCAGATCTCCGATCCGAAAATTTTTCTGTACTTCTAATTCCCGAATAGGTTCTTCCCTTAATTCCCGGTCGGTTATTTGTACTCCTTTTTTCAGCGCTTCTTTTTGCAATATATAACGACCGGGAGTAACACCGCTATCACGAGCTTTTTTCATGGTTTCTAAATTAGTATCGGCTACTATCAATTTCGCTCTCACTCCAGCTTCATCTATCGAGCTGTTTATGGAGTTGTATACACAATCATGAACCTCATTAATTGACGCAGTACTTTCTTTATCTGATTTTTTAGGCACAACATCGGTTACTGTGGCCAACACGAGATTCTCTTGGCCGGAATTTAGATATTGGTATGTAATACAGCCGGCTATAATTTTCTGTACACCTTCAGCCAACGGCTCATTCACCACCGTTACCTTTTTTAGAAGTTCCTTGCCATCATCATTAACACCCCTGGCAGAGATAATCTCCCCTCCGCTATTAATCCCCAACTCCAGGCTGGGGTTAATATCCAGTGCAACATATGCCACTGCCCGGGGGAGCGTAGAGTTAAAAACAAACCAGGCCAGAACAACTACCATTACCGATGCCACTGCTAAATAGACAGATTTAAACCCTGGCCGGACTGATCGGTTAAATACTAATTCCTGTCCCAAAACCAGATCGCTGCAAGGTCTGGGTACTTCCAAAAACTGACCGTCACCGGTTACGACAACACAGCTTCTTTTTTTTATTTCTAGAACTAATCCCCGGCCCGGTCTCATCAATCAACACTCCCCTCATGGTAACCTGACATACGAACTTAAGTAAATAAACTCTTCACGATAATACAGCAAAGTAGCTATACCGATAATATATTTACGACCTCGCTCAAGTACCTTGCGGCTTATGCCCGTACCCAGCTCCAACTCTCGCATGGGCAGTCGTTTGCTGGCTTGTAAAGCATCGTATAACACACGGTGTTCTACAATATAGCAGGCCGCCCGAATTAATGTTTGCCGGGTATCCCGGTGCTTTGGCGACACTTTTACGAGGTCCTTAAATGTGATGCCCAGACTGCTGATTTTTAAATTATAATTATTTATTTCCTCAATTCTTTCACGCCGAGCAGTTTCATCAACATATTTCATCCACGAAGCATTTTTCTCCGCCTGGCTGATTGCCCCTTCAGGCGGCATCTCCCACGTATGTAAATCCACTCGGTTCCATCTTGATTCTTTGCGCAAATAGTCGGTCACCCTGCTCCTGATCACCATGCGTGCAAAGGCGGTAAAAGGCACATCCATTTTTTCCTTAAACCGTTCAATAGCCTCATTAAAGGCGATCAGTCCAATACTCAGTTCATCATCGCGGTCCCAGCTTAGACTGCGGCCGCAAAGGCGACCTACCACCCCGGCAATAAAGGGTTTGGCATCCGTTATTAACTTTTCCCTTGACGATTCGTCACCTTCCCTGATTCTCTGTAAGCAAACTTCCACTTCATCCCCAAATAGCACACTGCCACACTCCCTCTGGTGCTACCTCATCTCTCCTTCCCGAAGTAAGTCGTTTTATTTACTATACGGGAATTAGCCGTTTTTTTAAGGGGCAGCTAATGAAATCATAGCTTACCGCGACACTTATCACACACAGCGCAAGTATCGCTGCTTCCCTCCCCTTGATAATGTAAACGGATCTTACATATATCACAGTCTCCCGCTTCGGGCACACAAGGTTCAACATGAATAATAACTTCCACTCCGGGCAAGTGTTGACGCAAATCCCGTTCAATGCTATCGCATAATTCATGAGAGGTGATAATCTTTTTACCTCGCGGCACAATTAGGTTAAAATCGATATACCGCTGTGGCCCGGCTTTGCGAGTGCGCAAATTTCGATAGTCAACATACCGGCTGGCATAACCTTCTAAAATGTCTCTGATAGCTTGTTCATCGCTGTCCGGCAGCCGAACGTCCAACATACTGCCCAGAGACTCCCTCAGCAGATCATAAGCTGCTTTTACAATTAATATCGCTACGCCAATGGCAATAAGCGGATCAACTATAAGCCAGCCGGTGAATTTCATAATCACTATGCCAATCAACACACCCAAAGAAGTTAAAACATCAGTACGTAAGTGCCAGGCATCGGCGGCAAGAGCCGGTGAATCAGTCTTTTTAGCCACCTTCATCAACCTGGTGGAGACAAAAAAGTTCATTGCAGCGGAGACACCCATGACTACAACTCCCAAACCCAGCGACTTAACTTCAGTTGCTTCGTATAATTGGGGTAATGCCTCTTTAACGATTAAGCCCGCAGCCAGCAGTATTAAAATCGCTTCAATAATAGCCGCCAGGTTTTCAAATTTACCATGCCCGTACCTGTGCCGGTCATCAGCCGGTTTGTTGGATTCCCGCACCGACGCAAAGGCAATCAGGGCCGCCATTAAATCCAGCCCCGAATGGATGGCTTCGGATATAACACTAATTGAATTCATTGAAAGACCGACGGCCAACTTGCCTACTGTCAATATTGAATTGGATATGATAGATAGACGAGCCACTTTTATTTTCTCTTCAGCAAACATATATCCTTCCCCCTATATATAACAACCCGGCAACCACACCAGTTACCAATGCACAAAAAATAATACCCGGGGGCCCTCATCTTAAGAGCCAAGATGAAGTCCCGCGGGCATATTCGCTGCCTCAAGGGCCCGGCTATGACGTGTGCTTTTCCCAGCCCGACTTTTAAAATCACTCTTAATATACCATATGCTAAAGACGGTGACAATTCCAATGGAAAAACACTTAATTAATCTTCATGGTTTATGCCAACATCGATTCTTTCCGCAGGGTCATTTTCATTATCCATATCCCGAGTACTTTCATAAAAGATACCATCACTGCCCACCTCGTATGGTATATGGTCGATTAAATCCGTATCACCCGGCTCATCCCCGCCAAATTCACCACCGCCATAGTAGGCCCCGGCCCCGGAAAGGGGCGAATGTTCCTGCCATCTGGCCACATCTTGCCAGGCGTCTTCGCCGTCGTAACCGTTTTTATCCGTGGGGTCATTAAAAGTACGGGCAAAAGGCGGCTCCAAAATATCCTCCTCCACAGGACGCACGTTTTTTCTATGGGCAGGCTCCTCTACCTGAGCTCGACAATTGACGCACTGGGTGGTATAAGGTACCGCCTGCAGCCGTTCCAAGGGTATTTTTTCCCCACATATTTCACAAGTACCGTAAGTGCCGTTCTGCATTCTTTGCATGGCATGCTCAATAGCCTGTATTTTAATCATGGCATCTTCACGCAGGGCAAAATCTTTACTGCGCTCAAATACTTCGGTACCCACGTCTGCCGGGTGCTGGTCATAGGTAGATAGCTCTTCTACGGATTCCGACAGGGAAACGCCCAGACCTCCATCGTCGATATGGCTTATGGTTTGCATTAAATTGTTTTTTTCCTGTTCTAATTGACGCTTGAATTCGTTTAATAATCCCTGTTCCATCGTTTTCCCCCCTGTTATTTTGTGCCCAGCTGCAATTGAACTATTTTAACCAGATCGGCAATGAAATCGCCAATGACGGGCAGGTTCAGAGACACCAGTCTTTGCAAAATCAATACTATTATCGCACCTAAAATAGCAAACCCAACAGCAATACCAAACCCCCTGGCAATGCCACTGATGAAATTAATATACATCAGCTTATATGGCTTTTCTAATAGATCAACGTATTCGGCCAGCTTCATTTTTTCCATATTAATGGCCAATTCCCTGACTTTGCTCTCCAGAGCTTGCAAGACCTTTTCCTGCCTGCCCGCCTCCCAACAGCCAATTTCCCCGGAAGCCGAAAAATATTTGCGTGATTTAAGATTTTGCTTATTCATTGTCTTAGCCCTCCAAACCTTTTTTTAATTTGCCCCGGGTTATATAAAAAAATAAACAGTGTGAGGTTCAGCACCGCACCTAAATATTTAAACGGCTTTTAAATACCAATGCTCCCAAAACCAACAAGAAAAGCGCGCTCATTCAGTTCCCTTTGCGCACGCTTTTCAGTAATTTAATCCTTAGCGCTTATTATAAATATGACAAAAATAATTCCCTAAAGTATAAAAAAACGCCTTGGATAGATTTCAGCTCACCCAAGACGCCTTTGACACATTATATTATCAGCTAGCTATATTTATTATGGAAATTTTATTATCTGGCTGCTTTTTTCTCCATCAATTTTAAATCAACCCAAAACGGACTGGCATTAAATATTGATGAGTAAGTACCGGATATTACTCCAATTAATAAGGCTAGAACAAAGTACTTTAAAGTAGTGCCACCCAGGAAGTACAAAGTGAACAACACAAATAGCACTGACATGCCGGTATTTAACGACCGGACCATGGTTTGCCATAAACTGACGTTGACCAAGTCCTCCAGGGTTTCCCCCTTCTTGCACATCCTTAGGTTTTCCCTGATACGATCAAAAATAACGATAGTGTCATTAATAGAATAACCGATAATGGTTAATATGGCCGCCACAAAGGTAGTGTCCACCTCAATCTGTAAAATGGAGAATATACCCAGGACCACCAGCAAGTCGTGCAATAACGCAACAACTGCTGCCACGCCTTGTTTAAATTCAAAACGGAAGGTTATATACACCAGCATCAGCGCCGACGCAATCAGTAAGGACAAAATGGCATTCGTGGTAATCTCTTTGCCGATCACCGGTCCCACCCGTTCGTTGCGCAGCAAGGTAACTTCTCCTATTTTTTGCTTTAAAGTGGAAATCAGAGTGGCGCTTTCTGTCTCGGTAAGCTCCCGGGTTCTAATCATATAACTGTTGTTATCGCTTTCCTGAATATTATTGGAAGCTGCGTAGCCCAGTTCCTCCACTGCTTCCCGCACTTGTTCAATCTTCACGTCCTGCTCCAGCCGGACTTCCACAAGATTACCGCCGGTAAAATCAATACCCAAGTTAAAACCCCGGGTCAGCATAGAGAACAGGCCCGGCAATATTACCAGCAGCGAAAAAATATACCAAATCTTCCTGTGTCGGATAAAGTTAAACATTTGTCCTGCCCTCCTTAAGCGCCATAATAGCGAGGATCTTTAACTACATTGGTGGCAGCGGTCAGGTGCAGCATCCATCTCGTCATGCTGATGGCTGTGAACAAACTGACCAAGATACCAATGCTCAGCGTCACCGCAAATCCGCGAATCATACTGGAACCTAAAAAATATAACACGGCCGCGACAATCAGCGTTGTGACGTTGGAATCGAACACAGCCACAAAGCCCCTGTGAAAACCGGCGTCAATGGCCGAACGAATACTTTTGCCGGTACGCATTTCTTCCTTTATCCTCTCGAAAATAACCACGTTAGTATCCACGGCCATACCAATAGACAGCAGGAAACCGGCAATGCCGGGCAGCGTCATGGTAGCATGGATGCCGATAAATATGGCCAGTACGATAAGCGCATAAAAAATTAGTGTCATATCGGCAATTAATCCGGGAACGCGATAATAGACAAGCATAAAAACTAAAATAGCCACAAGACCGACAATACCGGCATTTATGGATCTACCCAGGGAATCCTGACCCAGCTGCGGGCCTACGGTCCGCTTCTCCATCACTTCAAGCTGTACGGGCAGTGCGCCGGAATTCAAAAGTATGGCTATGGTGTGCGCCTCATCCAGGTTTTCATAGCCCGTAATGCGAGCCCGACCGGTGGTGATAGGCCCCTCCACCACCGGGTTTTGCAGCAGCTTGCCATCCAGATAAATACCAATGGGCTTATTCACGTTGGCCGCGGTAGCCTGGGCGAATTTAGTGGTGCCCTCTTTGGTAAAAGTAAGATCTACCTCCACCTGACCGGAGTTGGGATCCCGGGATTCCTTAGCTTCCTTTAAATCCGCCCCGGTTATAACGGTCTGACCAAGTTCATTTTTAAATTCCAGATAAGCAGGCTGAATTAACTTTACAACGGCTTGTTCAGGGTCGTCTATACCCGCCAGTTCCACAATTATTCTTCGTTCGCCCTGGCGCTGGATAATCGGCTCGGATACCCCGGTTTCGTTAATTCTTCTTTCCAGCACAGACTGGGCCCTTTTCATAGTTTCATCATTAACTTTGGATGTAGCCGTATCCTTGGCCTCCAACACCACATGCACACCGCCCTGTAAGTCAAGGCCGAGAATAACCTGATTGCCCCAGGGCAGCCATGAAATATTCTTGAAAATTGGCAGCGGCACCGCCGCTGTTATGCCCACCACTGCAGCAACCAGTATAATGGCGGCCATGGTCAATACTTTACTCCATCTCATTTAGCCATTCCCCCTTAGTTCAATTACAGTAACCTGGCTCCGTTGACCACCAACTCAAATACACAATTTAAAAAAACCGCCGCCCTTCTGCACAATATCATCCTGGTTAAAAAAATCTCAAAATACTCCATTACCGGAGTAATTTCTATATCAATAGTCAGCTCCATAGTAATGGTTCGTTTCTTTTCATCAACCCAAACAAGGGAATTTTCCACAGCGTAATTAACCCGGTCATGAATATCGAAGGTGGCAAACTCCCGGTTGCGCACCCGGGAGCGATGCACATCCGATTTGTCGGCCAGTATCAGCGCAGCCGCTACAGTATTCACGGGCTGGCCATACTGTTCCTCGTGATTGGCAATCGCTGAAATAACGATGGCCACTTCATCGGGATTCATGCCCATTTGCAACAGTATGGGACAGCAAATGGCAGCCCCTGAAATACCGTGGTCGTTGCGGCTCACCACATTACCCACGTCATGCAGATAACCGGCAATAGACGCCAGTTCGGCCTCCCGTTTACCATAATCAAGCTTGTCCAGTATGTTTTTAGAAATGCTGGACACCAGATTGATGTGTCGATAACTATGTTCCGTGTAACCCATAGCGCCCAGAAATTCATTACCTTTGCGAATAAAACTGTCCAACACCGGATTGCCTTTGACATCATCCAGGGTTACCAAGCATGAATGCCTCCTTGTGCCGTGAAAAATTTTCAGCAAAAAGAGTAGACCGGGTCTACTCCCAATAATTAATCTTTTTTAAGGTCAATACTTTCACTGCTCGAAATAATCTGCGCCACTGCGGTTTTCAATATTTCAATACGTACATTTTCAGCTACCCGCAAAATAAAAGTATCTTCTTTAACTTTTATTATAGTGCCGTAAATGCCGCCCACCGTGACAACCCGATCATTTACCTTTATATTGGATACCATTTGAGCATGCTTTTTTTGGCGCTGCTGCTGGGGTCTGATCATTAAAAACCAAAGCAATGCAAATAAACCGACAATATATAATATGCCAATAGTTGTTTCATTCACTGTGTTCCCCCCCCTTTCCCAATTATAAATCAAAACATAATACTTATTCTTTATTATTATTCATTTCCCTTTTTTAAATTTCATCATGTAATTTAATGTAAAGCAATGCATTTAATCCAGCTTAAACTGTTTTAAAAAATCATCCTTGTACTCCACGAAATAATCGCCGGCTATAGCAGCCCGAATGTCTTCCATCAGCCGCAGCACAAAACGCAAATTGTGCAGTGTAGTTAATCTAATGCCCAGTATCTCGTTGGCTTTAATTAAATGTCTAATATAAGCGCGGGAAAAATTACGGCAAGTATAGCAGTCGCAGGCAGGGTCTAATGGCTTGAAATCTCTGGCATACTCGGCATTGCGCACCACAAGCTTACCTTGTCGGGTGAACACCGTGCCATTGCGGGCAATTCGGGTGGCCAGCACACAGTCAAACATATCTATGCCCCGGTAGACCCCCTCCAGCAAACAGTCCGGCGATCCCACCCCCATCAGATAGCGGGGCTTTTCCCGGGGCATGGCCGGCACAAGATAATCCAATACCTCGTACATCATTGATTTCGGTTCTCCAACGCTTAACCCGCCGATACCGTGCCCTGGAAAATCCATATCAGCCAGCTCCGCCGCGCTTTGTAAACGCAGATCGCGGTACATGCCTCCCTGAATAATACCGAATAGCGCCTGGTCCTCCCGGTCATGGCGCGCGCGACAACGCTCCGCCCAGCGGGTGGTACGCTGCATGGCCGACCGTGTATCCTCATAGCTGCAAGGATAGGGCGCACATTCATCAAAAGCCATCACCACATCCGCCCCCAAAGCCATTTGTATGTCCATAGACGTTTCGGGACTGAAGAAATGCTCCGAACCGTCAATATGACTGCGAAAAGTGACTCCCTGATCGGTAATTTTGCGTAAAGGGCCCAGGCTAAACACCTGAAAGCCACCGCTGTCCGTCAGGATAGGGCCGTCCCAGCGCATAAAATTATGCAATCCGCCCGCCTCGGCTACCAGATTATGGCCCGGCCGCAGGTACAAATGATAAGTGTTACTGAGCACCATTGCCCCGCCACAGTCGCGCACCTCATGAGGGGTCATGGTTTTTACGGTAGCTTGGGTGCCCACCGGCATGAAAATAGGCGTTTGCACCGTACCGTGGGGAGTATTCAACAGACCCAGCCTAGCCGTGCTTCTGTCATCTTCTTTGGTAATTGTAAAACCAATAGCCATATATCGCTCCTTGGACAGATCATATTATTAACATAGCATCGCCAAAACTGAAAAACCTGTAGCGCATCCGCACTGCCAGGTTATAAGTATCCAACAGCCGCTCCCGGCCCACCAGCGCGCTAACCATCATGAGTAATGTGCTGCGGGGCAAATGAAAATTTGTAATCAGCCCGTCCACGGCCCGAAAACGATAACCGGGATAAATAAATATTTCCGTCCGCCCCGCCCCCGGCTGCACCTTACCTGTATCTTGTGCCGCCGTTTCCAGGCACCGGGTGGTAGTGGTGCCCACCGCAATCACCCGGCCGCCCCGGATCCTGGTGTCATTAATTACATGCGCTGTTTCCTCCGGCACGGAATAAAATTCGGCATGCATCCGGTGGCTGGTTACCTCGTCTACCTTAACCGGCCTGAAAGTACCCAACCCCACGTGCAGCAGCACGGGAACAACCGCTGTGCCCCGGTCCCTTACTTTTTGCAGCAGCTCCGGCGTAAAGTGCAGCCCGGCGGTGGGCGCGGCGGCCGAGCCGGGATCCCGGGCATATACGGTTTGATAACGACCGGGGTCCATAGGCTGCTTTTTTATGTATGGCGGCAGGGGCATAACCCCCAACTTGTCCAGCAGTTCTTCAAACACACCCTGATAATGAAATTTAATTAACCGACATCCTTCATCCGCCACAGCTTCCACAGTACCCGTCAATTCATCGCCAAATATAATTTTAGTCCCAGGCGGGACGCGCCGCCCGGGACGCACTAGCGTTTCCCAGATGTGCTCATCACGGCGGGTCAGCAGCAACACCTCTATAGTTGTTCCCGTACCCTCTTTTTTACCCCAAAGACGCGCCGGAATCACTTTGGTATCGTTGATTACCAGCACATCCTGCGGCCTTATATAATCAATAATATCTTTAAATAACCCGTGTAGAGGTTCCCCTCCTTTTTTAGGCAATATCATCAGCCTGGATTCATCCCGAACGGGTGCGGGATCCTGGGCAATCAATTCATCAGGCAAGAAATATTCAAAATCGGCTACCTTCATGCCGTACCCCTTTTACTATTAAGTAATTTCGCGATAACAAAGCAACACTTTACATACCGTAGTTTTCCGCCAGCTTTATATCTGTATAATAGTATTGCAAAATATCCTGGAAACTATAACCTTGATCGGCCCAACCGGCTGCTCCGTATTGTGACATGCCCAGCCCGTGCCCCAAACCACTGCCGGTGAATGTTATACTGCTAATCAAACCACTGTCATCGGTTTGCTTCTGCATGGTAAATAATGCGCTGCACAGGCCAAGAACAGTACGCACCCGGTCAGCATTGGCAACAGTATATGCTTGTGGACCACCCCCAACGTCAATACCTTCAATCGACAGCTTTTTAACCCTCTGACCTGAAGCGGTATATTCCAGTACCTTTAAATCGGTTATACCGGTCAACCCGGTAAACCCGCTGCTATTTACATACTGTTTTAACTGCCGGTTAACTAACGTTACCAACTCACCGGCCGAATAAGTAACCGACCAGTTATAATGTTTACTGTTATTATCGAAGAAATCTTCTTTAGTTCGAATAAAACCCAATGCATCACCCCAGACGTCTTCGCTGTTTTCAGTATAACCGCCGCTGGAGGAATGGAAAAATGCTTCCACCGGCCGGTCGCGATAGGTCAATACCAGGCCTTTGGTAGCATCAACAGCCATGCTGGAAGCCGGTTTTTCGCCGTCATAACCTTGGTACATCTGGCTGGACTGACCGTCCAATACATCAAACCCATAACTGGCATAGTTGCCCAGTTGGGTAAGCAAATAGCTGCGGGCCGCCACCGCTTGGGCCTTCAGCGCTTCTTCGGGGAAAGACACGGGCATCTCCGCCGGAACTACGCCATACAAATACTGTTCAATGGGTAATTCGTTAATCACCGTCAGGCCGTTTTCAGCAGGCCTGATTTCTAAGCTGCCCCGGTAATGCTTTAATTGACCGCCCTTTTCCACACCGGCGATATTTAATCCTCCCCTGGAAAGCTGCTTGACCGAACCGCTCTCGCCCAGCACGTAACAGCCCGCCCTGTCTGCACCCAGGTATTCAAAACCATCGGCACCCTGTGCCGTCAGGTCCGCCGGAGAGTCTTTAGACAACAGCATATCAGCACCGGATAATATGTTTATTTCAGAGGCAGCAATGCCATCGGCCTTAACGGGGCCATTGTACAGGCCCACATATGCACCGTCTTTTAGCACCCGGCACAGACCATTTGCATTTTCCACCGTCCAACGGCCTGCTCCGCTCTCACCAATCACCTGGCCGGTATCAACATTGATTAGCCTGTACTCACCTTGCAAAACAATGGACACCTGCGATACGTTTTGCATGAGCCCCACCCGCACGGTATGGGGAACAACCTGTACGTCACACCAAGCCGGTCCGCCCGGCCATAAGACAATCAGCAGCAATAACGCAAATATCCATAACTTCGAATAAAAGCGTTTAACTATATACCTTCCCGCCATAAAAAAAGAACCTCCCCCGCATAACCATATCGTGGAAAGTTCGACAAAAAAGAATTTTTTCCTGCCAACGCGTATAATGTTCGGATAAATAGTTGAGCCGACAATCACGCATCTATAGCTAAAGACCTTATCTTCTGAACAGCAAGTGATTTTACCTAAACCTGCCGGGGAATTCATGATGATCCCTCCATGATCCATGTCTCACGGCTCTTTTAGTTTATTTTTTATATTTCTTGTCATAGCGTTCCCTTTCACTGTATATGCAGCCGCAGTACTGCTGCCTGTACATATTGAGCGACCGGGATATCTCCGTAGCCTCCCGATAACCCGTCCTGAAATCGGTATAATAAAAGGGCACCCCCGCTTCTTCACCCACGGCACGGCCGATCTCAGCAATTAAGTCATGTTTTTGAAAGGGGCTGACCAACAATGTGGTACTGAAAGCGTCGAATTTGCCATGCCTCGCCACTTTGGCCGTTTGACGCAGGCGCATAATATAACAATACCGGCAGCGTACGCTTTCCCGATGCACTACCTCCCGCAGGTAGCCATCCAAATCGTAATCATCGTTGACAATCATCTGTAAATCATTGTCCCGGGCATAATCCAGCAAGGTTTCTTTTCTTTTCCGCCACTCTGTATAGGGATGTATATTGGGGTTACTAAAATAGCCATAAACCTTATGGTTATCAGACCTTAATTTTTTCAGTGGGTAAATGGTGCAGGGACCACAGCAGGCATGCAATAAAATTTTCATGACTGACCATTCTCCTTCGTTACCACAACGTGGGCTGTTTTGCTCCGGGCATCTCCACACCCAAATGTTTATAGGCGGCAGGCGTGGCCACCCGGCCACGCGGAGTACGGGCTAAAAGACCCAACTGCAACAGATAAGGCTCATAAACATCCTCTACGGTGCCCGCCTCCTCACCGGTAGCCGCCGCAATAGTTTCCACCCCCACGGGACCGCCGGCAAACTTGGTGATCACCGCTGACAATACCCGGCGGTCAGCCTGGTCCAGTCCCAGCGGATCAACTTCAAAAAACTCCAGCGCCTCGACGGCCACAGTCCGGGTAAGCACCCCATCAGCCTTAACCTGAGCATAATCACGCACCCGTTTCAACAGGCGATTGGCAATGCGTGGAGTGCCGCGAGACCGACGAGCGATTTCCTCCGCACCGCCGCCGTCAATATCCACGTTTAAGATTCTGGCCGCTCGAATGATAATAGTTACCAGGTCAACGGTACGATAATAATCCAGTCTGCTAATCACGCCAAACCGATCCCGTAGGGGAGAAGTCATTAAACCCGCCCTGGTAGTGGCGCCAATCAGTGTAAAACGAGGCAAATCAATTCTTATGGAACGGGCCCCGGGCCCTTTGCCAATAATAATATCCAGGGAAAAATCCTCCATCGCCGGGTATAGTATTTCCTCCACCGTACGGCTGAGGCGGTGCACCTCATCAATAAACAAAACATCTCCCTGCTGCAGGTTGGTTAAAATAGCCGCTAAATCCCCGGGACGTTCGATAGCCGGCCCGGAGGTAGTACGGATATTAACGCCCAACTCATTGGAAATGATATTGGCCAGCGTAGTTTTACCCAAACCTGGCGGGCCGAATAAAAGCACATGATCCAGCGTTTCGCCACGCTGCAAAGCGGCTTGAATAAATATACCAATAGTTTCTTTAACCTTATCCTGTCCAATATATTCGCTCAGTTTGCGCGGGCGCAGGCTGACCTCGGTATCCGTATCTTCTTCCCTCAGGGCAGCCGTTATTATTCTTTCTTTATTTAAGTCCCCCATACCACACATTCCGGGCGCTAGACAGGCATTAATGATCATGTTGCCATTGATACCGGTTAGCACAGGCTAAAAGGTGCAATCGATGTGAACACGCTTTTGAAAAACATCCGCCCGGCCCGCTCCTCCTTTTATTTCAATAATTATACTTTGTTTAGATGTAGATATGTATTTGCGTTTTCGGACTTGGTGATTTATTTAAACTTCACACTATGCAGCCTACTTGGTTTTATCCAAAAAACGCAGAGCCAGCTTGACTAACTCGGCCACACCAGCTGTTTTATCCAGTGTTGATTCCCTTGCCCGATGTACAGCTTCCCGAGCTTCACCTGCACCATAGCCCAGTGCCAAAAGACCGGCCAAGGCATCATCCAGAACACCGGCTGCCGCTGCTTCACCCTGCTGTGGCAGCGTTTCGGTTAGTTTAACGCCTAACTTTTTAAATTTATCCTTTAACTCCAGCACAATCCGCTGAGCAATCTTTTTACCTACTCCCGGCACCTTAGTAAGTGCCGATATATCCTCCAGCGTTACAGCCCGGGCCAGTCCCCGCGGCGTTAAGTGAGACAGAACGGCCAGAGCGGCCCGCGGCCCCACACCGTTCACTCCCAACAACAGCAGGAAAACATTTATTTCGTCAGTGCTGAAGAAGCCATACAGCTGCATGTCATCTTCCCGGACAATCATATGCGTATGTAAAAAAACTTCTTGCTCACCCAGCCCGGACAAACCGGCAGCACACGCGGCAGTTACGTTAACCTTATAGCCAACACCATGCACATCAAGCGCTACTGCGTCGGTTTCCACGTTGGCCACAGTGCCCCTTAAAAACGCTATCATACAGATTCGCCCACCTAACATCGCCTTAAACTTTTCATTTCTACTAAGCTGCTCTTGCGGCATCATGGTCTAAATAACAACTACAGATCCTATATATGTATTTATGTATCGCTAATCATATTTATTTTCCAATTAGGCTACTGCTATTATTGACGTGGCAAACGGCCACAGCCAACGCGTCGGCTACATCGTCAGGCCGGGGAACAGCCGTTAAATTCAGTATAATTTTAATCATATATTGTACCTGTTGTTTGTCTGCCCGACCGCGTCCCACCACAGCTTGTTTCACTTGTAAAGGCGTGTATTCAAAAACTGCAAGGTCAGCCTGAGCCGCCGTCAGTATAATCACTCCCCGGGCTTGGCCCACCGACATAGCTGTACGTACATTACTGTTAAAGAATAACTCTTCCACAGCCAAACATTGGGGACGATATTTAACTATTAAATTCTTTAACTCATTATATAATTTATATAACCTTAAGTGCGGCGGCATATCCGACGCAGTTCGTATACAACCGTAGGCCACAGGTGTAAAACTATTACCGGCATAGTCCACAATACCAAAGCCGGTAATAGCGATTCCGGGGTCTACCCCCAAAACACGCATTAAATCACTCCGCATCTGCCTTGTTTAAGTTATAAACACATAACTGCGGCTATACGGGACCCAGCCCGGAAGCCTTGCTCTCCCCATAATAACACAAATAGCCGGCTAACCACAACATGTGTTCTGTCTATGAGTTGCTATATTCGTCCAAATTTTCCAGCAAGGCGTTCAGCAACTGCTCATCAGTGAACTCCAGTGTATTTTGCAAATCAAGCCTTTCATCAGCGCTTAAACTCTGAAAAGCGTCGGTTTTGTTTAGCTTATTCAGAAACGCTTCCGGCAAAAGGTCAATGTTTATACCTGTCTCCAAACGCAACAATATTTCATCATAGCCCAGCGGACCCTGATAAACAGCCAGCTGACCATCATGAATACCTAAGTGTCTGTACTCCTTATGCATACCGCACAAACCATCTATTTGTTTTGTTATAACCACTTCATCGCCTTGCATGGCAACATCCCAACCATCCTGCCGGGGAAACTTCATCTGCAGGCGATGCTCATCCAAGCCAATTAAATCAGGCGCAGCCGGACCCCGGTAATATACCTCCACATCACCGCAGGCTGTGTATTCCTTCTCCTGGCGCACAGTAGTGGTGGATTTAATCAACGGTTCCACCTTGTCACCGGTAAATATGGGCTTCATGGCCGGGTCGCTGACAGTACTTAAAGTAAAATATACAACCATAGCCACTAAAAACACCAACGCAGCCGCTGCTATCATACCAAATAGCTTATTTATCATGGCAATACTCCTTTATTATTTATTAACAGGCATATAATAGGCAATGCATGCCAACCCCATATTACACGGGCTAAATATGTTAATAAAAGGATTATTGCCATTTTATACAAAAAGTAACATAGGTTGCTGTTACAGCAACCTATTCTTCATCTACAATATCAAAATTAGCGTAAACTTCCTGTACATCTTCATGGTCCTCCAGCATATCCATCAGCTTAAGCATTTGCTCCTGTTGGCTGCCGGTAATCATTACAGTAGTTTGAGGTATCCTGGTTACCTCCGCAAGGCTTATTTTTATCCCCTCAACTGCCAGCGTTTCAGCCACCTGGTTCATAGCATCCGGTTCAGTGATTACTTCCAAGCTGTCGTCCTCCTCCTTGACATCCAGCGCACCGGCGTCAAGAGCGGTAAGCAAAAACTCATCAGTGTCCGCTTCCAGATTGGCTTTTTCAATAATCAGTACCCCGCGGGTATCGAACATCCAGGAAACACAACCGGTTTCACCAAGGTTGCCGCCGTACTTGGAAAATAAATGTCTTATTTCACCAGCCGTACGGTTACGATTATCCGTCATAATATCGAGCATTACGGCAACCCCTCCGGGGCCATAACCTTCGTAGGTTAATTCCTCATAATTAGCACCGCCTAATTCACCGGTACCCCGCTTAATGGCTCTCTGTATGTTATCGTTAGGTATATTTTCTTCCTTGGCTTTAGCAATGGCGTTCTTTAATCGTAAATTAGCCTCCGGGTCACCTCCGCCCTGCCTGGCAGAGGCAATTATCTCCTTGGCTATTTTAGTGAAAATTTTCCCTCGCTGCGAATCAACTTTAGCCTTTTTTCTTTTTATAGTTGACCATTTAGAATGCCCTGACACCTAATTCATCACCTCTTCATCGGAAAATACTCTTTTATGAGGGAGGCATGGCCGGTAATTGTTTTTTATGCATACTCTTCATAGCCAGATTGTTTACTTTCCTTCTTAATTCATCTTCAGCTTGCCCCGTTAAGATATATCTATCCAGCTCTTCGTATGTGAAGCCCATTTCTTTTTCGTCACTCTGTCCCTCCCACAGACCGGCGGAAGGTGGCTTATTAATTATAGGAGCCGGGATATTGAGAAATTCAGCCAATTCGAAAACCTGTTTTTTTACCAGGTTGCCAATAGGCAGCAAATCAACACCACCATCGCCATGTTTTGTAAAATAGCCCACGGTAAGCTCACTACGGTTGCCGGTGCCAGCCACAAGGCTTTGCCTTCTGGCCGCATGATAGTAAAGTGTTGTCATTCTAAGACGTGGTTTTATATTAGCAATAACCAGGTCCTTCTTCTCCGGGTTATAATTTTCACCAGTTAGTAATTTTACCATTTCCGCAAATGGTTTGTCCAATTGTACGGTTTCATACTCAATACCTATTGATCTAGCCAGTAATTCAGCATGCTGGGCATCCTGGGGATTACTATAGCAAGGCATAATTACACCAAAAGTTGTTTTGGGACAAACATTGCGACATAATGCCGCCGTAACCGCTGAATCAATACCACCGCTTAGTCCTACGACAAAACCCCTGGCCCCTCCATTATTAATTTGTTCTTGCAGCCAATTCTCTATTTTTCCAGCCAGGTCGCCTACCAAGTTCTTCGCCTCCATTCAAGCATATATAAACGCGCGTTGTTATTTTATCATATTTTTTTTGTATTAGGCAAATGGTATGCATAATCTTACTATCGCACCCCGGAAAAAGTTACAAAAAAATCCCTGTGCTTAAATCCTTATCGTGATCATAAGCCAGGAAAACGTATGCGGTTAAGATACAGATTGCTCTATGGGAAATTTAAAAGTTTTATCGGCCATGATTCGAAGATGTCACGCAACCCCACCACTACCGAATCGTAAAATTTTCGGGTTTTCATTAAGCGTCCTCAACCTGTACCGGAAAAACGTTCTCCCGCCGAACATAAGCATATCGTCTTTTCTGCTAACAATAGTTATATATTCGCTTTTGCCTTAGCTAGCCAAATTACCGGTATACATCCAACCCTGATAAACCCGTTTTGCACTTTGTTCCAGGAATACATTGCTTGAACAAGCAATGTTTGATATGGATCTTAGAGGTCTAAAAGCATCCATACACAAGAAGAGTATATAACCAAGGCTAAAAATGTTTCAGAATCACTTTGGCAATCGGCCCTGAACCAGTTAATAGCACCGCGCCAGCGGTTTTGTTCTATCTATATATTGTATAATAACCCTAAAAAGAACGTTAAGGCTTTAAGCCAAGGCTACACTGTTAATCATTTATACTACAAATAGTTCCCTCTTAGTAACAGATAGTATTTCACATCCATTTTCTCTTATCAAAACCATATCCTCCAATTTTACCGCACCATGTTCCGGGTGGGTCAAATGAATCTCAATAGTCATAACAAAATTACTTCTTAATTCAAAGTTTGATTTTTCAAATAATATAGGTGGTTCATTGGCATCTAAACCTATTCCATGACCAACAAAGTTGCCCTTCCTCGGTGTCAGCCCCAAAAAGTACTCTTCGGCACCCCATCGCTTAGCACAAGAATACGCTTTATCAAATACTTCACTACATTTAACTCCCTCTCTCAAAGAAGCGATAACATTATCTGAAACGTCCCTAAGAACCTTAAATAAATCCGTCACCTCTGCAGAGGCTTTACCTAATACATATGTACGCGTCTCATCGCAATGATAGCCTTGGTGGCAAGTAGGTATATCAACTATAATTATATCTCCACTTCTTATTTTTCTTAAAGACGGTCCAGCGGGTACTGCCGGACTCAGACCTATACCAGTAATTGTATTGGAAAAACCACTTACCTTAAACAAGTTTTCACCAGAAGAAAGCGGACCACGACTTATATAAAAATCAAAATTTCTCATAGACAATATTCCTTCGTGCCCGACTTTTCTATGAGCATATTCAACTTCTGCCGCAAGTTCTAGCTCTGTCATTCCTTCGGTAAGCACGTCAAGGACTCTTTGGTGGCCAGCATTCATTATGTTGCAAGCTGTCCTAATTAAGCCGATTTCTTCCTGATCCTTTTTCATTCTTTGCATCATTATTTCTTCTGAAATATTAACGAACTCGAAATCAGTAAATATTCTCATTATCTTTAAAAATAGTTCTGCAGGAATAACATCCAATTCTAATCCTAATTTTCCTTTATTTATGCCGATTTCTTTTATTTTTAACAATGTTTCCTTAAAGCTACCACCGTTGAGAATTTTACTACTATCTATCCATGCTTCGTTTAATACAAAATCCAATGCCCTTCTTACAATCAGAAAATAATCGTTTTGGGTTACTACTAAAATACAAGGTTGTGCTGTTCCGATATAATAAAGAATATCTCTAGAAAGAACGAGGATAGCAGCATCTATTTCCAACTCTATAAGTCTTGTTTGAAGATAATTCAACCTCATTGTCTTAATCTTATTTATCATCCCCGGAACCACCTTCCCTAATATTTTGCGCAAGATGCAACACGAATTCAGGTTAAATATTAAAAAGCCGTCTTTCTACTGTTGCAATGTTTAATAAATAGAACATTGCCCCCTCGGACCTAGTAACCTGGTATTAAGTCAAGGTGTTCTTAAAAAGCTGGATTAGTCATGAGATTTCTTTATTAACCAAGCGACGTTGAAAGTAGATAAAAACCGGTAACGGAATTATAATCCAGCCAAAGCTTTTAATAAGATTATTCTTGGCTCTGTTAGCTTGCTTTTCTTTTTCCGCTAAAACCATTGCTTCATATTGTTGTTTTAGTTTTTCTTCTGAAGGACTTGCTTGTTTATCTATTGTATCCGTACCAGCGTGTTTTTCAACATCGAAACGTTTAAATTCCTCAAAGGTTTGGTGGTAGGGAACAGGTGCCACTATATCGGCTATTGCCATAAAAACTCCCACACTTCCGCCGATAGTCATCATCAATGTGGCGAATAAAACCAAATATATATAAATATTTTTAACCACTTCTCTCTCCCCCTTATTCTTTTCAGCCTTAAGTTCTGTAGCTGCTATAATAACGACAAAAACAACAATAACCAGCACGGCTCCAATGCAAAGCAATGAAAAAATCATTATTCAACCCCATCTTAGCCAAATATTTTATTACTAGGAACCTCTAGACTAATAATACACTATTTAGCAAACCAATTGTAGATAAAATTTAAAGGTCGCATATTACAAAAACACCCGACACCTTGGTTAGCCCATAGTTCTTTCAAATATATACGGCTTGATAAGTTCCTTGGCAAGTAAAATTATCTTGTACTAAGCAGCGGCATTCAATTTCATCAGTGGCAAAAAATTTAAAAATCATGTATACTATTGGCGATTATAACGAAAGGGGATATTGATTTATGTATAAAACAACGGATATTGCAGCCATTGTATATAACAGGGAGGTGCGTGTAAAGTAAAATAAACACATAAAACCTCCCAAAGAGTGATTTAATCATTTTTGAGGAGGAAAATGTATTGACGGATAATATTTTAATAAAATATGGCATAAGCGAACGCTTTATACAGGAAGCAACTTTATATCCAAATTTGGTTATGGGCCGAATTTGTTCGCAATACAAGAATTTATACCAAGCAGTTACCCACCGGGAAAATGTTTCGGCAGAAATATCCGGTAAGTTTCGATATGCAGCCGCCCGCTTATCTGATTATCCTGCGGTGGGAGACTTTGTGATGCTTGACCGCAGTGATAATAAAAAAGGAAATGCAATTATTCACCATGTTCTCACCAGAAAGAGTTCCTTTGAGCGCAAAGCGATAGGAACGGAGAACGGCACACAAATAGTGGCAGCAAATATTGACACAGTATTTCTCTGCATGGCACTGAATAATGACTATAATCTGCGGCGGTTGGAGCGCTACCTATCCATCGCATGGGATAGCCGCGCTGTGCCTGTAGTTGTGCTAACCAAATCTGATATTTGCCAAAACTTACAGGAGAAGTTAGCACAGGTTTCGTCTGTGGCAATTGGCGTAGATGTACTGGTCACTTCGGCTATGCCGGAGAACGGATACAAAAGTATTCAGTTATATATTAAACCCGGCAAAACTGTAGCTTTTATTGGCTCCTCCGGTGTGGGTAAGTCTACACTAATTAACCGTCTGGCAGGTGGGGAAATCCTGCAAACCAGCGATATCCGCAAGGATGGTAAAGGCAGACATACCACTACGCGGAGACAGCTACTGCTTCTTCAAAACGGTGGAATTGTCATTGATACACCCGGAATGAGAGAGCTGGGGGTTGAAAGTGCTGATTTATCAAGAGCATTCGCAGATATTGATAAGCTATCTAAGCAATGCAAATTTTGTGACTGTTCCCACCAAAATGAACCGGGGTGCGCAGTGCAGAGAGCTATCCAAAATGGTGAACTTACGGAAAAACGATTGGAAAGCTACCGAAAACTTAAAAAAGAAGTAAAATACGATGGAATGAGTTCAAGGCAAATTGAGACAGAAAAAATTAATGCCATGTTTTCCAGTATGGGTGGTATAAAAAACGCCAGGAAATTTATCAAAGCAAAAAGTAAAAAAAGATAAGGAATTTCCGTACTGCAGTAATTACTATTGCAAAAGGCCAAAAAATCTAAACTGATTTTTTGGCCTTTTCAAGGCAGATGAAGCGTCATCATTGCTTCCCATCAGTATGATAAAACCCCCCGGCAATAAAACCAGGGGGTTTGCTTAAAATTAATTCCGGCGACGACCTACTCTCCCAGGGCAGATGCCCAAGTACCATCGGCCTCGAAGAGCTTAACTTCCGTGTTCGGGATGGGAACGGGTGTATCCTCTTCAGTATGGTCACCGGAAAACTTTATAAACTTTTAGGAAACCTCATTAAACTATGTCACGTATATTATCTAAACATATTGCTTAGGTATTTGTCAAGCAGTTCCCTCAAAAATGCACAGCTAAGCAAGTTTTATTTCAACAAGTAAACTATCTTGTATCCGGCAGCAGTATGGTTGGTTTATCGCCTAACGGCAACCAACCGCCAACTTCCGTAACAAAATCAGAGCACCGAATTTAAGGTCAAGTCCTCGACCTATTAGTACCGGTCCGCTGCACACATTGCTGTGCTTGCACGCCCGGCCTATCTACCTGGTAGTCTGCCAGGGGTCTTACTCCATTAACTGGATGGGAAACCTTATCTAGAGGGGGGCTTCGCGCTTAGATGCCTTCAGCGCTTATCCCGGCCGGATTTGGGTACCCAGCGCTACCGCTGGCGCGATAACTGGTACGCCAGTGATCCGTCCATCCCGGTCCTCTCGTACTAGGGACAGCTCCTCGCAAGTTTCCTGCGCCTGCGACGGATAGGGACCGAACTGTCTCACGACGTTCTGAACCCAGCTCACGTACCGCTTTAATGGGCGAACAGCCCAACCCTTGGGACCTACTACAGCCCCAGGATGCGATGAGCCGACATCGAGGTGCCAAACCTCCCCGTCGATGTGGACTCTTGGGGGAGATAAGCCTGTTATCCCCGGGGTAGCTTTTATCCGTTGAGCGACGGCTCTTCCACGCGAATGCCGCCGGATCACTAAGCCCGACTTTCGTCCCAGCTCGACTTGTTGGTCTCGCTGTCAAGCTCCCTTTTGCCTTTACACTCTATCCGCGCGATTTCCAACCGCGCTGAGGGAACCTTTGGGCGCCTCCGTTACTTTTTGGGAGGCGACCGCCCCAGTCAAACTGCCCACCTGACACTGTCCATGGAGCCGATTCAGGCTCCGGTGTTAGAATTTCAATATCACAAGGGTGGTATCCCAACGGTGGCTCCGTTAAGACTGGCGCCCTAACTTCTCAGCCTCCCACCTATCCTGTACATGCAATACCAAAATCCAATGTCAAGCTGCAGTAAAGCTCCACGGGGTCTTTCTGTCCTGTCGCAGGTAGCCGGCATCTTTACCGGCATTACAAGTTCGCCGAGTCCCTCGTTGAGACAGCGCCCAAATCGTTACGCCTTTCGTGCGGGTCGGAACTTACCCGACAAGGAATTTCGCTACCTTAGGACCGTTATAGTTACGGCCGCCGTTTACTGGGGCTTCGGTTTAAAGCTTCGCTTGCGCTAACCTCTCCCCTTAACCTTCCAGCACCGGGCAGGCGTCAGCTCCTATACGTCATCTTGCGATTTAGCAGGAACCTGTGTTTTTGGTAAACAGTCGCTTGGGCCTTTTCTCTGCGACTCCTTCATGCTCTGACAGTTAATGTCTTTACACTAATGGAGTACCCCTTCTCCCGAAGTTACGGGGTCATTTTGCCGAGTTCCTTAACGAGGGTTTTCTCGCGCGCCTTAGGATTCTCACCCCACCTACCTGTGTCGGTTTGCGGTACGGGCACCTTAGAGCCTCGTTAGAGGTTTTTCTTGACAGTTTGGGTGCAGCCACTTCGCTACTTGTTTTCGCTCCCCGTCACTTCTCAGGCTTCTTGAACCGCGGTTTTGCCTGCGGTTCGCCCTACGAGCTTGGACGCGCTTTTCCATCCGCGCGCTTGGCTTGCCCTGCTGTGTCACCCCATCCTTATAACGGCTTTAAGGTGGTATCGGATTCTCCACCGATTGTCCATCGCCTACGCTTTTCAGCCTCGGCTTAGGGCCCGACTTACCCTGGGCGGACGAGCCTTCCCCAGGAATCCTTAGGTTTTCGGCGGGCAGGATTCTCACCTGCCTTTGCGCTTACTTATACCGGCATTCTCACTTCCCATCAGTCCACTACTCCTTACGGTATAGCTTCTATCCAATGGGAACGCTCCCCTACCAATTCATTGCTGAATTCCGCAGTTTCGGTACCGTGCTTGAGCCCCGTTACATTTTCGGCGCAAGGTCACTTGACCAGTGAGCTATTACGCACTCTTTAAATGGTGGCTGCTTCTGAGCCAACATCCTGGTTGTCCGGGCAACCTCACATCCTTTGCCACTTAGCACGATTTAGGGACCTTAACTGGCGGTCTGGGCTGTTTCCCTCTCGACTACGAATCTTAGCACCCGCAGTCTGACTCCTGTACTTTAATAGTCCGGCATTCGAAGTTTGATTGAGTTCGGTAACCGGTGAAGGCCCCTAGCCCATTCAGTGCTCTACCTCCGGCTATTTTGTACAAGGCTAGCCCTAAAGCTATTTCGGGGAGAACCAGCTATCTCCGGGTTCGATTGGCATTTCACCCCTACCCACACCTCATCCACCGCCTTTTCAACGACGGTTGGTTCGAGCCTTCACGAGATGTTACTCCCGCTTCACTCTGGACATGGGTAGATCACCCGGTTTCGGGTCTACTTCAGCGTACTATGACGCCCTTTTTAGACTTGCTTTCGCTGCGGTTTACGGCCTTGATCAGCCTTAACCTGGCACGCTAAAGGTAACTCGCCGGTCCGTTCTACAAAAAGTACGCCATTACACGTTAATTGTGCTTTGACTGGTTGTAAGCGTACGGTTTCAGGTTCTGTTTCACTCCCCTCCCGGGGTGCTTTTCACCTTTCCCTCACGGTACTTGTGCACTATCGGTCGCTAAGGGTAGTTAGCCTTGGAAGGTGGTCCTCCCTGATTCCCACGGGGTTTCTCGTGTCCCGCGGTACTTGGGATGCTCTCTGAATTGACTTGCCTTTTCGCCTACAGGGCTGTTACCTTCTGTGGCCCGCCGTTCCTGGCGGGTTCGGCTAAGGTTGTCAGTCCGTTGTGAGAGTCCCGCAACCCCTATTCCGCACGCGAAATAGGTTTAGGCTGGCCCCGGTTCGCTCGCCGCTACTTGGGGGTTCTCGGTTGATTTCTTCTCCTCCGGTTACTTAGATGTTTCAGTTCACCGGGTGCCCTTCTTATGTCTATGTGTTCAACATAAGATGTTACCTCGTTACTGGTAACGGGTTGCCCCATTCGGAGATCTACGGGTCTATGCCTGCTTGCGGCTCACCGTAGCTTTTCGCAGCTTACCACGTCCTTCATCGGCCCTTAGCGCCCAGGCATCCACCGTACGCTCTTTCTAGCTTGACCTTTTGGTCTTCGGCGTCTTGTGCTTTTTACCTGTGCTTTACTTATACTTGCTTGCTTTCGCTGTGCAGTTTTCAAGGAACGTGCGGAGTTTTGCTTTCGGGGCTTGGCTGACCTTTTTTAGCGGTTGTCCAATGCCTTCGGCTTATCCGTTTTTTTTAATTCGGAGACTGTTTGCGACGCCTGACTTTTGTCTGGCGTCGCTGTGTAGTCCCTCAAAACCAAACAGTGCGTTTTATAGAGATGTCCGACCTAGGATTTAGGTGGTGGGTTATGGCTATACCAGTAACCACCACATAATCTCCTTAGAAAGGAGGTGATCCAGCCGCACCTTCCGATACGGCTACCTTGTTACGACTTCACCCCAATTACCGACCCCACCTTCGACGGCTGTTCCCTTTACAGGTTAACTCACCGGCTTCGGGTGTTGCCAACTTTCGTGGTGTGACGGGCGGTGTGTACAAGGCCCGGGAACGTATTCACCGCAGTATGCTGACCTGCGATTACTAGCGATTCCGACTTCATGCAGGCGAGTTGCAGCCTGCAATCCGAACTGGGACCGGCTTTCTCGGGTTCGCTTCACCTCGCGGCTGCGCGTCCGTCTGTACCGGCCATTGTAGTACGTGTGTAGCCCAGATCATAAAGGGCATGATGATTTGACGTCATCCCCACCTTCCTCCGTTTTGTCAACGGCAGTCCCTTTAGAGTGCCCAACCTCACTTGATGGCAACTAAAGGTAGGGGTTGCGCTCGTTGCGGGACTTAACCCAACATCTCACGACACGAGCTGACGACAACCATGCACCACCTGTCTTCCTGTCTCCCGAAGAAGAAGACTGTGTTTCCACAGCTGGCAGGAGATGTCAAGACCTGGTAAGGTTCTTCGCGTTGCGTCGAATTAAACCACATACTCCACCGCTTGTGCGGGCCCCCGTCAATTCCTTTGAGTTTCAGCCTTGCGGCCGTACTCCCCAGGCGGGGTGCTTATTGCGTTAACTGCGGCACTGGAGGGGTCGATACCCCCAACACCTAGCACCCATCGTTTACGGCGTGGACTACCAGGGTATCTAATCCTGTTTGCTACCCACGCTTTCGCGCCTCAGCGTCAGTTACAGGCCAGGGAGCCGCTTTCGCCACTGGTGTTCCTCCCAATATCTACGCATTTCACCGCTACACTGGGAATTCCACTCCCCTCTTCTGCACTCAAGCCCGACAGTTTCAATCGACAGCTACCGGTTAAGCCGATAGGTTTCACGACTGACTTGCGCAAGCCGCCTACACGCCCTTTACGCCCAGTAATTCCGGACAACGCTCGCCCCCTACGTTTTACCGCGGCTGCTGGCACGTAGTTAGCCGGGGCTTCCTCCAAAGGTACCGTCATTTGTTTCTTCCCTTTGGACAGAGTTTTACAATCCGAAAACCTTCATCACTCACGCGGCGTTGCTCCGTCAGGCTTGCGCCCATTGCGGAAGATTCCCCACTGCTGCCTCCCGTAGGAGTCTGGACCGTGTCTCAGTTCCAGTGTGGCCGGTCGCCCTCTCAGGCCGGCTACCCATCGCGGCCTTGGTAGGCCGTTACCCTACCAACAAGCTAATGGGACGCGGACCCATCCTGTAGCGGTTTGCACCTTTCTTCATCCGGTTATGCAACCAGATGAACTTATCCGGTATTAGCACCGGTTTCCCGGCGTTATCCCAGGCTATGGGGCAGGTTATCCACGCGTTACTCACCCGTCCGCCACTTGGTTTAGCAAGAAGTAAACTCCTCGCTAAACCCCGTTCGACTTGCATGTGTTAAGCACGCCGCCAGCGTTCGTCCTGAGCCAGGATCAAACTCTCCATAAAAGTTTATGCTAAGCGGGTTTGGTCTGCTTTAGGCTGCCCAGCCTTATTGGGCTGGATGACTTTATAGCAGCTTGTGCCCGTTTGCTTTTTAAGTGAGTTTAATCTGCTCGTTTTATGATTTACTCGTTTATTCGTTTGCTAAAAACCGCTGCTGTTTGGCTTTGGCTTTTAGCTTCGTTTGACGAGGTTTGATTGGCCGCCGTCGCTTGGCTCGGTTATTAATAACCAACCACGTCCGGCGTCCGTTTCCATCTCTTTGCACTGTTTAGTTTTCAAGGACCTTATTACTTGACCGCTTATTTAGCGACATTTGTTATTTTATCACTTTAGAGCATTGATGTCAACAACATTTTAAGAATCTTTAGCGCTCACATCACGGCTCACAGCGACTTTTATATATTAGCACCTACATAGTTAGCTGTCAATACTTTTTTAGCTGCTAATGGTATTATTATTGATTTATCAGCTTTTATACATAACTAACACATTTTCTATTAGTTTTAAATATTAATGCTAACCGCTATACTATATATTGATCCTCAACGTGCCTCCCCAACTCACTTTACTTATTATCAACCCCCAATACGCCTCCCGGTATATTAATTACGGCTTCGGGAACATCCCCCACAATAATGCTTTCCGCCACGGGAACTTTGGTCGCAACTTTAACCTCACCACTGCGCAGCGGTATTACTACCCGCACCATCGTTTTAAAATCCAAATATATTTTATGCCTGGTTTGATTAATGCCAGCCTGTTCAAAACAATCCTGTACACTTACGCTAACCGTACCCATTGGATAGATCCCAACCTTTACATGTGGTCCCATTTTGGCGAATATATAACTGCCCAACATCTGGCCCATAGGCACTGACACTTGTTTCGCATTTAAACCCTGTAATTTATCCTGCACTTCCAATGTAATATCGGCAGCCATTCGGTTTATCCATATAGTATTAGCCTGCATTAACGCCACCCGGCCATTATAGTCCCGGTGCACCGTTATAAAGTCCCGGTAGTCAATATTACCACTGGAAACTTCTCTTTGCACAGTTTGATTAATCGCCTCCACAGCCATGTGGGTTGCTTCGATCTCAGCAATAGAAAAAAGCGTCGGACGCACCCGCCTATCCAGGAAAAAATAAACCGCTACTATTAATAAGAACAATGATGTAAAAAGTAATATTTTTTTTACGGGTCTCTTCCTTCTAAACACCAGGTCACCTCCGTTTTCCACAACGGTCTATGTTATATCTATATGGAACAACAGCAAAAAAAAAACCGAATATTTTTCGGGTTAAAGCATAATACGTATAAATTTTCTTTTATCGCTTTAATTATCGTACCCTGCACGGATTTGTTTTTTGACCCCTTCTAATTATTACCAACCGCTCATCGACGCCGAACATCTTAATTATTACTCCTCTCCTTGCCTCAATCTTTAGATTGTATCAATATGCAAGATCAGTTACAGGTGGCAATTTCTGTGCTAATACTTTTGTTAGTAGTATGGTATAATTGCGTTTATAAACTAGGGTGAGAATTCCCTAAAGGAGGGAATATTGTTTGACCGCAAAGAAAAAACGCAAAAAAAGAAAACTCAATCCTACCAGGTTTATACTGTTTATACTTATTATACTTTTTTTAATTTCAGCCGGTGCTTTAGCAGGATTGCTATTGGTAAGCATAAAAGATTTACCTGCATTTAATGAAGCAAATTTAATACCAGCCACCACCACCCAGATATACGACAGCAATAATAAGCTGGTCACCCAAATTGGCGTAGAAAACCGGACTCAGGTTTCATTAAACAAAATTCCATTGCATGTTCAGGAAGCTTTTTTAGCTGCTGAAGATCATCTTTTTTATAAGCACCACGGCATAAGGGTTGAGTCCATAGCCCGGGCCGCTATTAACGACGCCTTGCATATTATTGGCATGGAACGCAATTTTCAGGGCGCCAGCACTATTACCCAACAATTAGTTAAGCTATCGTTTTTAAACCCGGAAAGGACTATCAAAAGAAAGATTCAGGAAGCCATTTTATCCTTTAAAATGGAGAATAGGTACTCCAAAGAAGAAATTCTGGCCATGTACTTAAACCGGATATATTTTGGCGAAGGAGCCTACGGCGTACAGGCCGCGGCCCAAACTTACTTCGGCAGGGATGCCGGTGATTTAACAATAGCCCAGGGGGCTTTACTGGCGGGATTGATTAGATCACCCAATAACTACTCGCCCTATCAAAATATGGATGCGGCCATATCCCATCGCGACCAGGTACTGGACAATATGTACCGTTATAATTTTATCAGTGAAGGAGATTACCAACAGGCCAAAACGGAAGAGGTTGAATTAAAACATAGCGACCCCAGTGCCAGCAGGTACCCCTACCCGTATTTCGTGGATTACGTTACTGAACAATTGGCAGATAAGTTTGGTGATGAGAAGGTCTTTAGGGGGGGATTGAAAGTATATACCACCCTTGACCCACAAATTCAGACTTATGCGGAAAAGGCTCTGGCCAACAATGCTAATTTCCCGGCTTCCCAAAAAGATAGCAACGGAGTATTGCAGCCTCAAGGAGCTATGGTAATTATGGACCCCGGGACCGGTGATATTAAAGCACTGGTGGGCGGTCGGGAACATACTCACCAAAGATCGCTGAACAGAGCCACCATGTCCCCCAGACAGCCCGGCTCGGCCATTAAACCAATCCTGGCCTACGGCCCGGCCATTGAGTTCATGGGCATGGCTCCGGCCAGTGTCATCGACGATGCACCGGTCACTTACAACAGTTACGGCAACTATTCGCCGCGAAACTCAGGCGGCGGTTATAGAGGCTTGATCACCTTGCGTACGGCACTCACTCATTCAGTTAACATTGCAGCGGTAAAACTGCTCATGGATCATGTTAAAATTCCCAACGCCGTTAAGTTTGCCGCCCAAATGAACATTAATATTGACCCTACGGGACCGGCCATAGCATTGGGCGGATTAACCCACGGGGTAACACCGATACAATTAACGGCCGCGTACGCTACCTTTGCCAACAATGGCATATATAACAACCCCACATCCATTTTACGCGTGGAAGATTACGACGGCACTGTCTTATTTGAAGCGGAGCAGTCTCCCCACAGAGCCATGAAAGAAACTACAGCTTATTTAATGACTGATATGATGAAATCGGTTGTTCAATCAGGTACCGGCACAGGTGCACAAATCGGTCGTCCAGCGGCAGGGAAAACAGGCACTACCGACGAGGGTAAGGATATATGGTTCGCCGGCTATACCCGCGACCTGGTGGGTGTAGTATGGATCGGTTATGACATTCCGGTTAAGATGCCCACCAGCTATGGGGGTACATATCCCGCTAAAATATGGCGAGAGGTTATGCAGCAGGCGCACCAGGGGATTGAGTCCCGTGATTTTATCAGACCGCAGGGTCTGACATCGGCCACCGTGGACAGCAAGTCGGGACTTTTGCCCGGCCCCAATACACCACCGGAGCACATGGTGACCGATCTGTTTGCATCCGGCACCGTGCCGACTAAAACTGATGATGTGCATGTATTAACCGAGGTTTGCGCTACCACGGGTTTACTGCCCAACCAGTATTGCCCGGAAAGAATTACCCGGGTAATGCTTAAGCTGCCATATACCGTATCACCTGCGGTAGCAGATTATAACCTGCGAGTGCCAACCAAAATTTGTGATGTACATGGTGTGGACAGCTTTGTGACACCTGAAGAGACTGACGATGCAGAAGAAAGCATGTCCAACCCTGAAAGAGACGATAGCAATGAACAACCGATAGAAACGCCTTTCAAGCCGAATAGCGGGCGTTTTTCAAACAATACTGATAACGATGAATAGGAACCCCCTGCTTCTATAAGTGGGAGTCTTGGAATTTGATAAACCTTAAAACCCTTAACCCGGCACCGGTTAAGGGTTTTTATCGATAATATGCAATTAGTGTAATAATGATATTGTCTAAAAATTAATTACCTTAATTCCACCACAGTTACCCCGCTGCCTCCTTCACCTGATTCCCCCAAACGAAAAGTTTTGACCCCACGATGTTCCTTCAGCAATTGCTGTACCGCAGAGCGCAGTGCCCCGGTGCCTTTGCCATGTACCAGCTGCACCATCGGCAGCCCGGCCACGCAGGCATCGTCCAGGTACTTTTCCACCTCAGCCAGCCCTTCATCTACCCGCATGCCGCGCATGTCCAACCGGGGAGATATATCCCTGGCCTTTTGATGTACTAACTGGCCAACACCGCCAATACGCCGTGGCCGGGCATTCTCTTTTACAGGGACTCGGTGCAGTTCCCGGCGGGCTATGGTCATTCTAATCATACCCACTTGCACCTGTACTTGATCGTCCTGACCGGGTGCCTCCAACACCACCCCCCGCTGCCCGTATTTAGGTATAAAAACTTCATCGCCCGGTTTTACATCGGCCACAGCTTCAGAGGAATACTCGGGAATATCAATGGGTGCTTTAGCATTAATTTTAGCTTGCAGCTGCCTAAGCCGCTGCCTGGCATTATTTATGGATTGCTCCCGGCTATGGGTCGTTTGCTCTTTAAGCGCAGCCCGCAGCTCTTCAACCATTTGTTCGGCTTCCAGTTTAGCCTTTTTCACCATTTCCCTGGAATCAGCTATTGCACGGGAAATAATCTCATCCTTGCGCCGGCGTATTTTTTCCGCCCGGAGCATGTATTGTTCCCTATATTGCTCGGCTTCCAGGCGGATTTTTTCCGCCTCAGCCTGCTCCCGCTCCGCCTGTAAGCGGGCTTTCTCCAATTCCCGCATCAGATCGGCTACCTGTACTTGTTCTTCGGTTAAAAACCCTCTGGCACTTTGCACCACGGATTCGGACAATCCCAGCCGCAGCGCTATTTCAAAGGCATTGCTGCGTCCTGGCCGCCCAATTAACAGCCGGTAGGTTGGCTGCAGAGTTTTTATATCAAACTCCACACTGGCATTTTCCACCCGCTCATTGGCAAAAGCATAACTTTTTAATTCTCCATAGTGAGTGGTAGCCACCACCTTGGACCCCTGCTGCCGCAGTTGATCCAGAATAGCCCGGGCCAGGGCGGACCCTTCGGTAGGATCAGTACCCGCACCCAGTTCATCAAGCAGCACCAGGCTTCTGCTGTCCGCCCCGGCTAATATTTTTACAATATTAGTGGTATGAGAAGAGAAAGTACTCAGTGATTGCTCAATACTCTGCTCATCGCCAATATCGGCAAATACCTGATCAAACATACCAATTAACGTACCATCGTCAGCGGGCACATGTAAACCAGCATGAGCCATGAGCACCAACAGCCCCACCGTTTTAAGAGACACCGTTTTGCCGCCGGTATTGGGTCCGGTAATCACCAGCATGTCGAATGCCTCACCCAGCTGAATACTGATGGGCACAGCTTTCACCGGCAAAAGGGGATGTCTGCCCTGCCGGATATCCAGTTTGGCGCCCGGGACAATTCGCGGTGCCCAAGCATCCAGACTATCGCTATAGCGGGCTTTGGCCATAATAAAATCCAGCCTGCCCAGGTTCTCCAGGGCATACAGCAGCTCTTGGGCCTGCCCGCCCACTGCGGCGGATAGCTCCGTTAAAATGCGGACAATTTCTTGTTTTTCTTCCGCCATGAGCGCACGCACTTCATTATTGGCCTCCACCACCGGCATGGGTTCAATAAACAGGGTAGCCCCGCTGGCCGACTGATCGTGCACGATACCGGGCAGTTGCGACCGGTATTCCTGTTTGACAGGTACCACATAACGGCCCTCTCGCATAGTCACAATGGGATCCTGCAGGTATTTTTGATAGCTGGTCGACCGAATAATTTCATTAAGGCGATCTTTGATCCGCTGCTGGCCCGCCGTTAGGCGACGCCTGATGTTAAACAAGCGCTCCGAAGCCCGGTCCAGCACCTCACCGCCGGGGGCAATAGCGGAAGCAATCCTTTTTTCCGGTTCTTTAAAATTACCCAAACCCTGAGCTATTTCATTTAAACGAACATACCTGTCCTGCCGCTCGCTGAAAAAACTCTTTATGTGCCTGCAGGCCATTAGCGTTTGCAATACATGCCATAACTCCTGTGGATCCAAAAGGGCTCCCCGCTCACTGCGGCGGGCCTGCTGCCGAACATCATTCCACCCATCCAAACGCGCGGTGGGGTCCAGGCGCAAAAGTTCCCTCCCCTCGGTCACTTCCTCCAGAGCAGTTACTATTTCATCCCGATGACCGTAGGGGATTAAATTATAAATCAGCTCCCGGCCTGGTTCCGATGCCGCAAATAAGGCTAATTTTTCCTTGACCTTGTTGAATTCCAGCCTTTTTAAATTGCGTTCGTCCATAATCTCTCCCCGCTTGTATGACTATTATATAAACCAATTACCTTAATCCATTACGCCCCTATAATAATGCCCCCGGGTGAAGCCCGGTCCCCCTTGCACCATTTTCTGCATGACGGCTGTTAAATCCGGCAGCCGGTCAGGAGAATTGCGCAGGCTATCCAAAACCCACCGGTAAGTTTTAACGGTACGTGCCACATAATTTTGGTCTTCCCGGCGGGCTTCAACTCTCAGTACAGCAGGGCCCGCTTGCACCAGATAAGGAAGGGTGTCCAGAAGGCAAAGTTCCCGAGAATTATATATATGCATCAGACAGTGTTGATCCGTTTCCACAGGGAAAACCACTCCCTTACGGTCCAGCAGTGCAAAGGAAGCATCGCGGCACCGCATGGAACAACCGCTGTCTTCATCTTTACCGCCCAGCACGCTGCCTACCGCGCAATAACGGGATATCATCAGCGGTAAAGCGCCATGCACGATAGCCTCGGTAGCCACCGGAGAGCAACCGGCCAGGCATTTGACCTGTTCGCCGGTAAGTTCGGGGGACAGAGTAACCCGGCCGATCCCATGTTCCATTAGAAACGCCCCACTTTGGCGATTAAACACATTCAGTGAAAAATCGGCAACCAGGGGCAAACCGGTCAATTGGCGCAGTACAGGCAGCCAGCCATAAGAGGCAATCATTATACCATCCGGTTCTGTCGCCAGTAAAGACTTTAGAAATGGTAAATACCGTTTCAATTCCCGGTCATGGGCAATGCGGGGTGTGGTTAAATAAAATTCAACTCCGGCATCTCTGCAAAACCGCCGGACCCGTTCAATTTCATCTACTGTTACATTGCTCCTGCTCCTGAAGCGGTCGCCACTGAAATACAAGAGTTCGGCACCGCTTTCCAACGCGGCCCGCGCCTCCGGGGCACCGCCCACCGCTGCGGCCAGCACCGGAAATTGCTCAACCCGCTCGATTTCCTCTTTATCTAAAACAACAGACAGCTTATGTTCTATGTCGGCCCCAGACAGCGGTACCGGTTTACGTAATGCGGCCCTGGCCGCCGCTATCTGTTCCACCACCTGCCGGCGCACATCGTTAATTTCCCGGACCGGGATCATTGCATTGTCTCCCAGGTCACAGGCTAATTTATTTAAGGCAAAGGGAGTATTGCCCAGCCGGTCCAGCTGTTCGGCCAGAAACTCCGCTGTCAGCGGCCTCTTTTGAGCAGTCTGGGTCACCGCCCCGGTAGCGGCACGGGCGGTAATCCCTTGTGGATCAGCCGCTTCCAGCAGCATTGGCTCACCCACATGCGCCCGCACTTTAAAATCAAGTGGAATGCACCGTGTTTCCCGGCTGGAGGAGTATGTTTGCACAGCATTTTCCATCAACCGCACATCATTGGTCTTAAATACCCGGTCCCCAGGCCGTATATGCCCCTTTAGCTCCACCACCACTGTACCGGCATCAGCAAACGAAGTTTTTTTCCCTTCCACGAAAATTTGATTTACCTCGGTGCCTACCCGGCCTCCCCGGGTCACCCACACTTCTATACCGTCGCCAACCCTAAGCGGGGCCTCAAGCTCTATCTCCGCCCGTCCGGCCTCACGATTATAAGAGCGCACCCGGCCAAGCCTGACACCCCGGTTGTTGGGCCTTTTATAGCTCATCAAATCCCGTCCGGGCACACCAAAAAAGTAACCCGTGGTAAAGTCACGGTTAAATATCTGGGTCAGCTGCCCACTTTCTTCCCCGGTGACGGCATATTCTTCCCCTCGGGCTGCCCGGTCAATTAAAGAACGGTATATTCTGGTCACTGTGGCTACATATTCGGGGCGCCGCATTCTCCCCTCTATTTTAAATGAATCAATACCCGCCTTGATTAAATCCGGAATATGCGCGCTGATATTTAAATCCCGCGGGCTGAGCAGATAGTTGCCCACCTTTTCGTAATCAGCCAGCAGCTTACCATTATCGTCCACCAGGCGGTATTCCAGGCGGCAAGGCTGAGCACAGCGGCCCCGGTTGCCGCTGCGCCCGCCGATCATGCTGGACATCAGACACTGCCCGGAATAGCATACACAAAGGGCCCCGTGAACAAACGTTTCCACCTGTACACCGGCCCGTTTGCGTATTTCCCGTATCGATTCCAAATCAAGCTCACGAGCCAGCACAATACGCTTAACGCCCGCATCCCGCAACAACAAAGCCCCCGGCACATTGTGTGCCGTCATCTGGGTGCTGGCGTGTAATTCCAGCTCCGGTATCACCCGCCGGGCCAATCGAATCAGCCCCAGATCCTGCACGATAGCGGCATCGGCACCCGCATTATAAATAGTGCGCAAAAAACATACGGCTTCCTTAAGTTCAGTGTCAGCCAACAGTATATTCACTGTGACATAGATTTTTACGCCGCGTACATGGGCATATTCTATGGCTCCGGCTAATTCTGCATCGTCAAAATTAGCCGCACTGCGTCGGGCGTTAAACCGCCTGCCACCCAGGTATACAGCGTCCGCACCGTTTTGCACGGCCGCCACCAGCGCATCCCGGCTGCCCGCCGGTGCCAGCAATTCAGGTTTTCTCATGGTTAAATCCTGCTCCTTGATTGTTGGCTGTCTTAATTGCGTTTATGCCTGATTAACCCCGAACAAGGTATAATCTCCACACCCTTTTCCTCCAGACCGTCCAGCAGCAGATTAACACCCAGCGAGTCACTGGCCATATGCCCGGCAATAATCACGTTGACATGGTTCTTTTCCGCTTCTTTGCGATGCTTTTCCCCGATATGCATGACCAACAACGTACCTACCCCGGCCTGGGACAGCTTGGCGTAGGCATCCGCGGAACCGCCTGTGCCTCCGGTCATATCCACCAGTACTTTACCGGCCCGCCGGTCTTTACTGCCTACAACAATATTTGGCCCGGCGTTATATTTAGCGGCCTCGGCGTATTCAGGTATTTTTTTAAGCATTTTGAGTACATCACCCAAAGTATCGGGTTTTTCCGCATCCATCAGCTCCTGCAAATAGCTGGTCACCTGATTATCAGCCACGGTATGAGCGCACATCAGCGGTAAATTGAGGATTCTGGCCACATCCACCGCCCGGTTATGGTTTAAAGGCATCAAACCTCTCTTGACTTCATTAATACGAGAAACCATGATACCCTCTGCCACATTGATGGGCACCCCGAACTGAGCCAGTATGTCCTCCTGCAGGTGCATAACATCGTGCAGCGCCGCCAGTGCTTTACCCTCGGGGTGGTGGGACATAATCAAGTCCACTTTGGCCCCCTTATCCGCCAGACGATCCGCCAGCAGCACTTCACCCGCTTCAATGTCAATGCCCACCAACATACGTTTTACTTCCGTCTCCGGATTACCGTAAAGCACCCGGGTATCGCTGTAAGGATTAGCCAGACGATCGGTGTCGAAATCTTTTTTTTCTTCTTCCTTTAAGTCATTGTAACGTTTCTTAATCAGAGACAAATCGCGAGCCACTGCTTCGGCTCCCCGGGGATCTCTCTCCATCCCCCTGGCTACTACGTATTGATATATTTCACTAATCCTCATTATTGCCACTTCCTTTTTAGATATTTTATACTTCGCCGGGCAACGTAAAAAGCAGGAAATATTTAGTTATTTCCTGGACACGTACCCGTTATTCTGCAGATAAAAGCGCAGCGGCAGCTCCGCTCCCTCCTTAATACCAATGCGAGTGGTAGTGACAACGGGCGCCTCCGCATTCCTCGGGCTAATATATAAATCACCCACTGTCAAATCCAGCCGGTTGTGCTCCCGGACAATGCCCATCGCCTGTGTCAATTTGGCGGGGCCGGAGCAAAGCTCCCGCAGGCCCGACCGGCCCCGTCGCTGCTGCATCAGCGCTATGCCCAGCGCAGGTTCCAGCGCGCGCACCAGCACCGCCTCACCTACCCCCTCGGGGGCGGAAACCACATTAAAACAATAATGCATGCCATATGTAAAATAGACATAAGTATAACCGGGCGGCCCGAACATAACGCTGTTGCGGGGCGTCATTCGCCGGGCCGCGTGACAAGCCGGATCGCCCTGCAAATAGGCCTCGGTTTCCACGATTCTCCCGGCTGTGATGCCCTGGGGAGTGCGGTGCACCAGTATACAGCCCAGCAATTCACGGGCTACGGTAACCGTATCCCGAGCGTAAAATTCCCGGGGCACGGCGCTGTCCAGATTCCCGGAAGCAAGGGAAAACTCCATCTGCGGCGGTTTACCCATGCTATCTTTTTTGCTTCGGGTAGCCGATTTCCGTGACTTGGCTCCCGGCTTTACAGTGGCATCTGAATATTTTATCTTAGTCATTTAAGAACACCTATATAATTTATATTGCCGCATAGATGGGCGTAAAGTAATCAATCCTTTCCCAACACCACCTACCAATATCACAAAATTAATTTACCCTTAAAAATATAAAAAAACTCATGAAGCCCACTCCATGAGTACATGGGTAACTATTTTTTTTGCTTGCTTTCGGGTTCCAACATATGCATCAAGTTATCGTATTCTTCTCGCAAGTCAAATAGTTCTTCGGTTATATTCAGTGATACCAGAATTGCGGCTTTATACAGGGAAAGCCTGGGATTGCGTCGCATGATCTGTTTAATTCTCTCGTCCACATATCGAGACATTTTAAACATATTCTCCGGCGTAGTATCTCCCTTTAGAGTATAACGTTCTCCGTTTATCTCCACATCTACCCGGTTATGCTCATCTGACATGGACAGGCCTCCCCAGCAATCATCCGCACATTTGGTAAATAATTCGGCATATATTGCTTTATTCCTGCTGCTGAATATTATATTTTTAACTTTTTTGTCAACGGAAGCATTGTACAAAAGATGCAGCCGCAATATAGGCAAGTGTTTATAAAATTTCCCTTATAATAAACGGGCAGTTGGCTTGCAGCTGACAAGCAAGCTCACTGCCAGTAACCAATAACCAGCTAATACAGTTAAACTTCGCCTGTAACCCGCTATTTCCTTAGGGCTGCCCCATAATTCTTTTGCAAAGCAGTCATAATGGCATCGGTTTTTTTAGCCACTTCCTCATCGGTAAGCGTGCGGTCCACAGCCTGAAATTTCAGAGCAAAAGCCATGCTGTGCCGGTCCGGCGCAAACTGTTCGCCCCGGTAAATATCAAACACTTGCACGCCACGTAAAATAGCACCGCCCGCCCGATAAATTGTTTCCATGATTTGCCGGGCCGGTATATCTTTCAGTATCACTATAGCCAGATCTCGTTCCACTCCGGGAAACTTAGGCAGCGGTTGATACTTTTTAGGTGCCCCCGCAGCCCGAATAAGCCGGTCAAAGTTAAGCTCCATTACTGTCACCCTTTGACTCAGGTCATAGTTCTCCTGTACGTCGGGATGCAGCTCACCAATCACGCCCAGTTCCACATCACCGGCCAACACGCCGGCAACCCGCCCGGGATGAAAGCCTCTGACATCAACAGCGGGAACGTAAGTTACATCCTTTATCCCCACATAGGACATCAATGCTTCCAGAATACCTTTCAAGTAATAGAAATCCATTGATGTGGGTCGTGCATTCCAGCCGCCCGGAGTGACTCCGGTGACAGCGGCCGCCAGAACCGACACCTCTTCGGGCAAAGGTTCCCCTTCCCGTGGATAAAATGCCCTGCCCAACTCATAAACAGCGCCATCCTTAACCCGACGATTGCTATTGCGCTGCAGCACCTCCAGCAGACCGGGGAACAACAACGTGCGCATTACAGCCTGTTCTTCGCTCAGCGGGTTTTGCAGAGCAACTACCTTCCGGTATGTATCATTCTCCGGCAGCCCCAGCCGGTCAAATACCCGGCTGTTGATAAAACTATAGGTGATTACCTCATTAAACCCGCTCCGGGCCAAAAAATCCTTTACATGCATAGCCAACCGCTGGGCAGAAGTTCTGGTCCCCTGAGTAATTGCACCGGTGGGCAGAGTATTTTTTACCCGGTTATACCCGTACAGCCTAGCCACTTCTTCTATCAAATCAGCCTCAATGCCAACATCAGGCCGGTGACCGGGCACAGTAACCAACAGTCCCCCCATATCCTCCCGTACTTTAAACTGCAGGCGGGTCAGGAGAACGCTTATTTCAGAAACCGCTAACTCGGTATCTAGAAGACTGTTGACCCGCTCGGGACGTAACAGCACGGTTTTCTCCACTGCGGGCTCGGGGTAGTTATCTACCACCAGGTCTACTACTTCGGCCGCTCCCATTTCGGCCAGCAGCGCGGCGGCCCGATCAGCGGCCCGCAGACAGCCCGTTTGGTCGATGCCCTTTTCAAAACGGGAAGAAGACTCGGAGCGCAACCCCAGATCCCGGGAGGTGCGCCGCACGCTCACGGGTTTAAAGTACGCCGACTCCAGCAACACGGCCGCAGTCCCCTCCGTCACCTCGGACTCCAGGCCGCCCATTACCCCGGCCACCGCCACCGGCCCGTCCGGGTCGGTGATAGCCAGCATATCCGGGGTAAGTTTTCTGACTGCCTTATCAAGAGAAACAATAGCTTCGCCCGGATTCGCCCGACGCACAATGATATGGCCGTTTTTAAGCTTATGATAGTCAAAGGCGTGCATGGGCTGGCCCATTTCCATCATCACATAGTTGGTCACATCCACTACGTTACTGATAGGCCGCACACCGGCCGCCCGCAGCCGCTCCTGCATCCAGCTCGGCGAAGGCCCAATCTTAACATTTTTAAGCAAGCGGGCCACATAACGGCGGCATAAGTCAGCGTCATCAATATCAATCCGTACCCTGTCCTCCGGCCCGGGAGGGATAGCGAAAAACTCAGCGGCAGGCATCTTCAACGGTTTTTGCAAGATAGCCGCCACCTCCCGGGCCACGCCCAGCATGCTCATGCAGTCGCCCCGGTTGGGAGTAAGTTCAAGCTCCAGCACGACATCATCCAAGCCGATTAATGGCTTTACATCCACGCCTATGGGCGTGTCTGAAGGCAATATCATGATGCCATGCCGCTGGTCTTCCGGCAGTATATCCGGGTCCAAACCCAGCTCCGCACCGGAGCAAAGCATTCCTCGAGATTCCACCCCGCGCAGCTTAGCCTTTTTGATAGTCAGACCACCGGCCAGCTTGGCACCCACCACGGCCACGGGTATTACATGACCCTCCCGTACATTGGGGGCCCCGGTAACAATTTGGGTTTCTTCCCCACCTACCGACACCTGGCAAATTACCAGCTTGTCCGCATTGGGATGCTTATCTATTTTTAGTATTTTACCGGTATAAACCTTTTCAATGCCTTTGCCGGGTTCTTCCATGGCTTCCACCGCCAGGCCCGCCAAAGTCAAAGACTCGGCCAGTGTATCCGGGGTTACATCTATATCTACATATTCCTGTAGCCATTTAAAGGAAACGCGCAACGATTTTGACCTCCTCATATGCTCTTTTTAACATCATAGTTACCATAATTTATCCGAAAGCCGATCATCGCCAAATTCCGCTAATAATAGAAATCCAATCGACGAAACGAACATCGCCCTGTCATAGCGAAGAACTATAACGATGTGATTTTCCCTTAAAACTGCGCTAAAAAACGCAGGTCGTTCTCAAACAGCAGCCGCAGGTCGTCTATCCCGTATTTAAGCATAGTAATGCGCTCCACACCCATACCAAAGGCAAAGCCGGTAACTTCTTCCGGGTTATAGCCCGACACTTCCAATACCCGGGGATGCACCATGCCGCAACCCAATATTTCCAGCCAGCCTGAATGCGAGCACACCCGACAACCCCGGCCGCCGCACATGACGCAGGAAATATCCACCTCGGCGCTGGGCTCGGTAAAGGGGAAGAAGCTGGACCGGAACCTGGTTTTAGTAGCCGAACCAAACATTTTTTCAACAAACACTTGTAAGGTACCTTTTAAGTCGGCAAAAGTCACCCTGCGGTCCACCACCAATCCTTCCACCTGATTAAACATAGGCGAATGAGTAGCATCATCATCCCGGCGGTACACCCGACCCGGTGCAATTATACGTACGGGCAATGCGGGCGCGGTACGTTCCATTGTACGCACCTGTACCGGCGAAGTGTGGGTGCGCAGCAGCACCTCGGGGTTAATGAAAAATGAATCCTGCATATCACGGGCCGGGTGGTCTTTGGGTAAGTTTAACGCCTCAAAATTATAATAATCCGATTCGATTTCCGGCCCTTCTTCAATGGTGTAGCCCATACCCAGGAAAATATCCTCTATTTCCTCCTGGATAACAGATAAAGGATGCCTGCGCCCCGTCATAATAGGAGTACCGGGCAGCGTAACATCAATTCTCTCGCTCTCAAGCTGTACTAATTTGATTTTTTCCTTAATTTCGGCTGTACGGCGTTCTAAAATATCCTCTATCTGCGAACGCACTTCATTGGCCAGCTGACCTATTATCGGCCGCTCCTCGGCGGACAGAGAACCCATCCCCCGCAACACGCCCGTTAACAGCCCTTTTTTACCTAAAAAGCGCACCCGAATGTCGTTTAATTCCTCCAGATCGCCCAATTGAGATAACGCCTGCCGAGCCTCGGATAAAATATTCTTTAATTTTTCCTGCATTTGCTGTTCCCCCTCTTACAACCATGATGGATACTAATCAGAACTCATGAAAATTAATATTCCTTCAACAATTTTTAGCTTTAGCCACCTGCCTGCGAGCTTAGCAGTGCTATTAATATGCAATACTTTTTACCATAAAAAAGCCAATTGTTTAAATTTTCATCATTATTCCATCTCATGTAGACAAAATAAAAAACCGCCCCAAGGGACGGATTAATCCGCGGTACCACCCTAATTTTGTGCATAAAAACTCAACAACTCGGCCCGGGCGAAGATAAATTCGACCCGACTCCCGGTAACGGCGGGAATCCGGCTACACCTACTGAAAAAACGTTCAGCTGCAGTTCCGGGGCGAATTTGGGCGGATTGCACTTAATGAGGCTCCCAGTCCACGACCCCGTCTCCCTGGAAGGCAAATAGCCGCTTACTTATCCCCTTCATTACCATTTGAGTATCTATTCTACACTAGTGGACGGCAAGTCTTCTGTACAGCATGTATGCCCGGATGGAACCCGTTGCTTCAAACAGCCTCCAAAAAAAATCGGCGGTTAAAAACACTTAACCACAACCTTTCCCTCATTTTTTGGGGACCTTTATTCGAATCGATTATACCATATGGCCGTTTTTAAAACAAGTAAGGTTTTAACCAGTTCTCTGACGCAATGCTTCGTAAAGCATTATTCCGGCCGCCACCCCGGCATTGAGCGATTCGGCCCGGCCCGGCATGGGTATGCGCACCCGCTCCCGGGCCGCCCGGCACACCGCATCGGATACACCGTCGGCCTCGCTGCCCACAGCCAGTACTACCCGACCGGTCAAATCGCACTGGTGAATAAGCTTACAGGCACCGGGTTCACCAACCACCAGCCGCCAACCGGCCGCACGCAGTTGAGACAGCAGCGCGTCCCGCTCCAAAACAGGTATCACAGGCACATGAAATATCGATCCCATAGTAGAACGCAGAGTTTTGGGGTTATATGGTTCGACAGAGCCCTTTATAATAAGCACACCATCCGCCCCGGCTGCATCCGCACTGCGAATGACAGTGCCCAAATTGCCCGGGTCCCGGATACCATCCACCAGCAGCAGCAAATCCCGGCCCCGGGCGGCCCACCCCCACGGATCTATATCCGGCACCTCGGGCACCCGGGCCACCGCCAGCACCCCCTGGGGCGATTCCGTATCCGCCAGTTCCCGGAACAATGCATCATCCACGGCCAGCAGAGGCACGCCGCGCCGGGCCAACATATCCAGAAGGTAACCGGCCCGCGCCTGTCCGGCCGCACAACCCGTATGCAGAACTATTTCCAAAGGCCAGTCTACCTGCAGCGCTTCCTCCAGAAAACGTATACCTTCAATGATAAATTTTCCTTCCCGTTCCCTGAACTTGCGCCGGGCAAGGCGGTGCACATATTTTATGCGCGGGTTGTGCCTGCTCTGTAGCATTTTAACATTCTCCCGATTAGTTACCTGCCTCGCACTACTGGCTAGTCCAGGCACTATAAAAGTAAATAAGCATGGTTCTAATCTGCCATGCTTATCATCTCTACTGAATTATTAGGACTGCGCCCGGCTCTTGGCCATTTCCACCAGCTGGCCGAAGGCCTTGCTGTCGTTCACCGCCAAATCAGCCAGTACTTTACGGTTGATATCCACACCGGCATTTTTCAGCCCATTGATAAAACGGTTATAGGACATACCGTTATCGCGCGCGGCGGCGTTAATACGGGTAATCCAAAGTCTTCTAAAATCCCGTTTTCTCGCTTTGCGGTCCCGGTAGGCGTACATCAGGGATTTCATTACCTGCTGGTTGGCTACCCGAAATAATTTGCTTTTGGAACCTCTATAGCCCTTGGCCAGTTTTAATATCTTCTTATGTCTTTTGCGTGAAACCACACTACTCTTCGCCCGTGGCATGGTAATTCCTCCTTTTTTGCGGACTAAAAACTCTTACTAAGATTAAGGGAGAAGGCGCTGTAGTTTAGCAGCATCAGATTTATGGACAATCGTTGCCTTGCGCAAGTTGCGCTTACGTTTGGCCGACTTCTTCCCTAAAATATGACTGTGAAATGCGTGCGAGCCCTTAAATTTGCCTGTTCCCGTCTTTTTAAAACGTTTGGCGGCACCACGGTGCGTTTTGATTTTGGGCATCGATACCTTCACTCCTTCCTGTATATGGCACTACTCTTGCTGTTGCTTGGGCGCCAAAATCATAATCATATTTTTGCCCTCAAGCTTGGGCTGCCTTTCTACGTTGGCCAGATCAGTAACTTGTTCAGCCATCCGTACCAATAGTTTTTTCCCCAGGTCGGGGTGCACAATCTGCCGGCCGCGAAACATTATAGTTACCTTGACCTTATCGCCGTCTTTTAAAAATCGAACGGCGTTTTTAGCCTTTACCTCAAAGTCATGATCCTCAATATTCGGTCTCAGCTTAACTTCCTTTACATTGATGATGCGCTGGTTTTTCCTGGCTTCCTTCTCCCGCTTGCTTTGCTCATATCTAAATTTGCCGTAATCCATAATGCGGCAAACCGGTGGCTTGGCCTGGGGCGCTATCTCAACCAGATCCAACTGTTTCTCCTCAGCCAGCTTAAATGCCTCACGAGTAGGCAACACACCCAGCTGCTTGCCATCAACATCCACCACTCGAACTTCTCTGACCCGGATACCTTCATTTATCCGATGATCCCTGGAAATAAATTTCACCTCCCCATCAAATAAAAAAGCAGGTGTCAAGCACCCGCTAATAAATACCAGTAAATATAACCATCTATGGTAGTATTATAACCCTAAGACAATCCACTGGACGCCATTCAGGGTGAGAAGCGAGCAGCCTCTTCTTAATACAGGAATATACAATTTATAGCCTATTATAGCACGGGTCACCGACGCCGTCAACTATCTCCAACAACCGACCGGGAATTACACCGACCGCTCAAGACAGCACTGCGGGAAATTTATACTCTTGACCGATTACACGGTATTCCCGATTATTTATTTTCTTTATTGTTAATCTCCTGCGTCAAATCTTCGATAAACTGTTTCAATTGCACCGCACCTAAATCCCCCCGGCTGCGGTGGCGTACCGCCACTGCCCCCGCTTCGGCTTCCCGGTCGCCTACCACCAGCATATAAGGTATCTTCTGCGCCTGGGCCTCCCTTATTTTATAGTTCACCTTTTCATTGCGGGAATCCAGTCCCACCCGAATATCCCTCTGAGCCAACTTTTCAACTATTTTATGAGCGTATTCCATATGCCGGTCGGTGATGGGCAGCACCTTTACCTGCACCGGAGCCAGCCAAGCCGGAAAAGCACCGGCAAAATGCTCGGTGAGGATACCAATGAACCGCTCGATGCTGCCGAATACCACCCGATGAACCATCACCGGGCGATGCTTCTGACCGTCTTCCCCCACATAGGTCAGGTCAAATAGCTCGGGCATCTGGAAATCCAATTGAATAGTGCCGCACTGCCAGGTACGGCCCAAGCAATCCTCCAGATGAAAATCAATTTTGGGGCCGTAAAAAGCGCCATCCCCTTCATTAATCTTGTAAGGCAGCCCCCGCACCTCCAGAGCCTCTTGCAAAGTGCCGGTGGCCAGCTCCCACATTTCATCGGAGCCTATCGCCTTCTCGGGCTTGGTGGACAATTCAACATGATACTTGAATCCAAACACCTGGTAAAAATCGCTTACCATATCAATAACGCCAACAATTTCATCTCTTACCTGCCCGGGCAGCATAAAGATATGCGCGTCATCCTGGGTAAAACAGCGCACCCGCATCAACCCATGCAGCACCCCGGAAAGCTCGTGCCGGTGCACCAGGCCCAGTTCGGCCATGCGTATGGGCAATTCGCGGTAACTGTGCATCCGGCTCCTGTAAATCAACATACTGCCCGGGCAGTTCATGGGCTTGATAGCATAGTCGGCCTCATCAATACGGGTAAAGTACATATTTTCCCGGTAATGGTCCCAGTGGCCGCTTTGCTCCCAAAGCGCGCGGTTTAGTATCACCGGTGTGCGTATTTCGTCATAGCCATGTTTTTTATGCTCTTCATGCCAGAAGTTTTCCAGTTCATTGCGCAAAATCATGCCCTTGGGATGAAAAAAGGGAAACCCGGGGCCTTCATCCTGAATGCTGAATAGGTCCAGTTCCGCCCCCAGCTTGCGGTGATCCCGGCGTTTAGCTTCTTCCAACCGGTGCAGGTGTTCCTCCAACAGTGATTTTTTGGGGAACGCCGTGCCGTAAATACGCTGCAGCATTTTGTTGCGCTCATCGCCACGCCAGTATGCCCCGGCTACACTCAGCAATTTAAGTGCCTTAAGCCGCCCGGTGGAAGGCACGTGCGGCCCGGCACATAAATCATCGAACTCACCCTGCCGGTAACATGAAATAACCGCATCTTCAGGTAAATCGTTAATTAGTTCTACTTTATACCGCTCGCCCCGTTCATTAAATTTACGGAGGGCCTCTTGACGGGACAGCTCCACCCGGCTGAACGGCAGATCTTCCTTAATAATCTTGGTTACTTCCGCTTCAATTTTAGCCAGCTGTTCCGGAGTAAAGCTTTGAGCAGTATCAAAATCGTAATAAAAACCGTTGGCAATAGCCGGCCCAATAGCCAACTTAGTGCCGGGTAAAAGCCTTTGTACAGCCTGGGCCAATACGTGCGAGGCACTGTGTCTAAAAACGTGCTTACCCTCGTCGCTGTCGAAAGTCAAAAATTCAACGCTACTATCCCCGTTAATTTTTTCGCTCAGGTCGGTTAGTTCACCGTTTACCCTGGCCACCAGCGCCTCCTTGGCCAGCCTGGGGCTGATATCAAAAGCCATTTCCAAAAGAGATGTGTCAGGTTCGTAACGGCGTACCGAGCCGTCTTTTAATGCCACGTTAATCATTTAGATACCCCTTTCTTAACCAGGCCGGCCATATTAGGCAGCCAAATAATAATTATTAAAAACAAAAGAATTAATAACGCCCCCGGCACAAGTGCCAGGGGCGAGATTTTGTTATCCCACGGTTCCACCCTGATTAAAAAGCCTCAATTTTTTTATGGGGCTTTACTTAAAAGCTCATAACGGTGCCGACCGGCTGTATATACTACGATTTCCATGCAGCTGTTTAGAGGTGGTTTTCAGCTTCCCGCGTACAAAGGTGCTTCCAGCCACTGACACCTTCTCTCTGGGAACCGGTCGAAGTTTACTTTTCCTCATCGTTACATTTATAGTTATGTTATTTATCACATATAATATCTTAAAATATTATATGTGACCACATTTTAATTGTCAACGACATACCGAACAAAAGTATTACAGCACCAAGCGGCGAAATAGTAAAATCATTGCTGCCGGCATAGCGGACAACCCCGGCACTGGGAAACGCGGCCGATAAAAACTTTGCTGATGGTTTCCAAAGTATGTGTCGGAAAATCGCCATTTCCCAAATGAACTGTAATATTTCTGGGAGATATAGTGATCAATGCACTAATCAGTAAATCCTCGTAATTAATTTCATTGTCGGCCAAATCTACCATAAAATCTTTTAAATAGTCACTATTAATAAACTTGCCCGCCTCATCGTACAATTGAAATACTCCGTCAGGACGCAAAACCACATTTACCAGGTCAGCACGAGGTTCTTGAATCTCTATAAAATACCTTAAAAGCTGGATAAATTCATTATATTCGCGCTCACTTAAAAAATCATCCACGGCTTGATCCGCCACGTCATACAAATCGCTAACATATTCTTTGAGCCGAAAACGAACAAAACCGTCAATTATTAAATCGCTGTTAAAGTTCAGATATTCAGTCAGCCGGCGCAGTATCCATACTTTGTTCTTCTCCGTGTTGTTTTCATTAAGATTTAACTTCTTCTGGGCATAATCATAAATAGTACCCTTCTCATCATCGTCGAAATAATAATAATTGGTTCTTATAATGTCTTTAAGCAGCTTATCCTTCCATTTACCTATAATTAAATCGGTAATTACACCCGCTACTTGATGTTTGAAAACCGGCTCCACATGCTCGCTGCCGGAAATACTGCAAGCTAAAAAAGTCAGGCTGCCGACCGGGCTTTCTTCCATGCGGACATTCAAACCTTTGTTTTTAAGCGCCTTAAGTTCCTGGTCCAGGGTGTCTTTAAGCAATTCTTTATGGTGCTCGGTACCAATGGAAAGGCACTGTGACATCATGAGCTCAATCCCCCTTATCTATAACATTATATGTACGCCTGTAAAATGATATACGACAACTCGATTGTGCTACCAGTATGATCAAAAAATAAGGCGATAATGTGAGGTAAATTATTAGCGCTCATCATAAGGCTGGCGATTTAAGATAAATATCTCCGACAGATATCCTGAAAAAGGATATCTTTTGTCTCTGTCCGGGCTTGACAGTGCTAACTATCTGATATTACTTATAATTCTCAGCATACGGCACTATACGTTTACTTAAACAAAAAAGCGCCTAACAGACGCTTGATGGTAATAAACCAGCTTAAATCAATTTTGTTAAAACCGCTGCAAGATCCCTTTGCAATATCAATTTAACAAACTCGGCAGTAGCTCGGGACTGAAATTTTTCCTTGTGCTGCAGTAAATAAAAGCCGCGGGTTATCGGATCACAACACCTAATTGGCTTTATAGAGCCAAGTTTTAACTCTTTGCGTAAAGTCCATTTGGACAACATAGTAACGCCCAAATTGGCTTCCACTGCTTCTTTAATTGCCTGGGTACTGCCCAAAGTAATAATATGCTCCGGATGATAATTAAGTCTCTGCAAAGCCTTTTCCACCGCCAACCTGGTACCGGACCCCTCTTCTCTGGATAGAAACGGTATACTTTTGAACTTTATGGATATCTCTTCCGGATCAATAGAGATGGTATCAGCCAGCGGGTGGTTTTTAGATACGATTAAAATAAGCTCATCATCCAAAAATTTAGTAACTTTCAACTGCGGGTCTTCCACCAAACCTTCTACCAGGCCTATATCAATACTTGAATCCCGGGCGTGTTCATGTACAAATTCGGTATTACCTATGGTAACAGTAAACTTTACTTCAGGATACCTTCGGGTAAAGGCCGCCAAGAGCCGCGGCAAGACATATTCCCCTACGGTAAAACTCGCCCCAATAGTCAGCTTGCCCGTAACCAATTCAACCAAATCAGACACCGCCCGCTCGGCTACCCTGTGCAGTTCTAAAATTTCGGTGGCATAGCCATAAAGTGTGGCACCCGCTTGAGTTAACTCCACTTTTTTACTGGAGCGTTCAAATAACTTGGCTCCGTAATAATCCTCCAGGTTATGGATATTTTGGCTAATTGCCGGCTGAGAAATATTTAGAGTTTCCGCTGCACGGGAAAAGTTTTTTTTTCCGCCACGGTAACAAAAATCAGCAATTGATGGTCTAACATTTCCTACCTCCCGAGATTTTGGTAAAATGGATTTTATGCATTAATTACCTTACTTGAGACTTGTCTATACTTAATTACATAATAAATCCAATACAGCTGCCAACATGATTGTTTTATAGATAAAACAATCCCCGTGCTAATCCGGGGAACACCTGATGAACTGTTATATATTATATTACCAAAGACTATCGCCTGCAATAATACAATAGTACTATTCTTACACATAAAAGTTACTTAACCTTGTTCGGCGTGCCCACCTTCCTTTTCAACAACGCTTTTTTTATTCTTACCGCAGCCAAAGCACTACATAGGCCAATTATTGTATATAAAATAGTTAGTATCAGAAAACCTATGTTGCCGATAACCGGAAACGAGCAAACTAAAAAGCATATGCCGGCAACCAGGCGTGTATTTTCCAATCGCCAATTAGCAATACCACACAAAAGTATAGTTAAAACAGGTATTTCTATAAAACCGATTACAAAAGGGTCAATAATTATATCGTAAACTATATCGTACAAATTAGTTTCTCCCCTTGATTTTTTACCTATACCTTGCCTAATAATTAACTTTACCCTGTAAGGTTAGTTTAGTCAATTTTAAATTTAAAGCAAGGATAAATTAATTACACCCTGCTTTAAAATAAGTCTTTATTCTTTTTCTGATTCTGCTGGTGTTCGGGATGGGGTTCGGAATAAGCAAAGGATGTTAAAACCAATTCAAGATACGCCCCGGCTGAGGCGATAATCACCAGTACTACCGAGCATCAGATTATTACCTTCAAATATATCCCCGTGATATCTCTCCCATAAATGTAGCGGCATAAACATAAGAATTGGCATTAACTACTATTTATCTTTTTTTGTACAATATAAGCGCCTTTTTTGTTGCTATATAAAGCTTATAAAAATTATTAATCGTTTTGCATGCTTTGCCTGTAAAAAACAAATTATGCAAAACGATCCACAATAGCCCCCACGACCTCATCAAAGGTCTTGCAACCGACAGCATCCAGCATTTTATCTATTTCAGTTTTGCGTTTTAATGACCCGGTTAAAAGTATTTGGACTTGCCGTGAATTGTCTATTAGTATTGAATTAACATTTAAAACTCCGCCCAAAATTCCGGCCAATACCAGTATAGCTGATGGAGTTAACGATATTGGGCAGACACTGCCATCCTGAGCATCACCATCACCACTTTCTCCACTGTTACCACATATCATGCTTGTGCTGCCGCCGGTATCCCCCAAACTATTCATTATCTTTTCCATCAGGGCATCCAACTGGTTTTGCGATAGCACGGGTTTTCCCCCTTGCGGCCAACTTTAACCGATGATAATCGGTTCTTGCGTAGTTGTTTCCTTTGCAAGACCGGTACTGAATAATATTGTAAGAGCAGTAAAAATAATTAACAGAAGGTCGTGTTGAGCTTCTTCCAGCTTATCAGACTGTTGGTCTGACATATTATCACACCTTTCGTGGTTTTTTTATAGTATTAAATTTGCCGGAAAATGTGATTTTAATAGTACTTTTTCCCCTCCTTTCCTCACCATCAAGTGCGCTAAACCATATTATTCTAATAATGAATAATAGGGGGCCTCAAAATGCTTGACTCAAATAAATTTCTCACCCAACTAATGAATGCCTTAAACCAGAGCAATGCGAACACCCCAAACAGCAGTAATGCCGCTGCCGTGATGCAGGTAAAAAATAAGAGCCTCAGTTCTATAACAAGGGAAGTCCAGGACGAAGTCATTATCACTCTTGAGGTACCTGGCATACAAGATAGAGCAGACATCAATTTTGCCATTACGGTGACCAAAGCCAATATCAGGGGGGTCAGACAAATCGTAAAAGATGCAGCACAGCAGGGCAGTGGATTGGCTCAGGAGAGGTTTGAAAAAACGTTCGTGCTGCCCTGCCCGGTACGCCCTGAAACAGCAAGCGCATCTTATAGCAAAGGGCTTTTAACTCTAAAATTAAAAAAACTAAATGAAAAAACTTTTAGCAATGTTCTAGTTAACTTCTACAGCTAGTTTTGTACATCAATGGTGTTGGGTCGTTTTTAAACCGGCTGCAGCAATATATCAACGTCCCGGCAAAGAGTATTTGATTAGATTTTGTAAATTACAAGCCCCATGTGGCTGAATTTCGGGTCGGCATTTATTAAAGCTTTACTGGATTATGAGCAACGGGAGCGCCAATTCGAAGGCTTAGCGTTACATATTACGGTATCAAAGCGCAAACCAGGATTGAATGAAATAGGGAGCCCGGTAAGCGGCTCCCTATTATACGCAGCGATCAATTATGTGTGTTGCTTTCTACCCGCTTACTTTTCTGCAGAATAAACGCCACCAAAGCCTATGAAGCCCATGCCAAATACCAGCAGGATCAAGATTAGAAACAGGATAAAGCTACCGTCAAAGTTTGTGTACCCCGGAACTGAAACTCCGCCAGCCATATTTTTAGCCTCCTTTTTTATTATTGATTAACGCAAATTGCGTTAATGCCAGAAATATAGGTGATGAGTTTTTCCATCTCATAATATTCAACAACGTTACAATATGTTAACTAAAAAAAGTTAATTATCCTACGATAGCATTTTATGTAACACATTTTATTTCCGGCCATATATTAGTAATAAAATATAAGGAGGGGTATACATGGGATTCGGTTATCCACCGCCAAAAGGAAAACCTGTCAAAGGTCAACCTCCCAAGGGGAAACCATCCGGCAAATCTCCCAAGGGCAAGCCGGTCAAAGGTGGGTTTAAAAGGATAGTAAGCGAAGACCTCAATGAAAAATAAAAGGAATGCTTTAATCCGGGCTATGTTTTACCCGGTTTTTTTTCTGCCACATTGCACCAACCCCAATGCTACTCCGCATAAAATGATACAAGTTTAACGTTTATCGTCTATAAAAGCTTGTTAAATGACATGAAATATAGTTTTGTGCCTGGGAAAATTTAGAACGGACAACCTCCCTGGAGCATAAAAACCATTCTAAGTTCAGAGCATCGATTCTTTTAATTGGCTTTGCACGCAACAGCAAAACCCGATATTCCTGCGCTAAGAATATCGGGTTCTCCAAAGTTTTACAAAGATGAAGTTAGGATAATGATTTATTTCTCTTTCTTCACCCTCCAAGGTTTAAATACAGAGATAAAAACAAGAACAATGAGTAAAAATGCCTGAGCACTGCCAAAATAACTGCTCATTTCTCTGAAATATAAATAAGTTTGGTTTTGAAGGGACAAAGCACGTTCCATATCTGTAATGGCCGCTGCCCCGTTTGTCCATTTACCCAGAAAAAAGGTTCCGAATAGAATTTGACCAACAGTCATAACCAATTTTACTATTATCCATTTGTGCTTAAAAAATCCCCAGTTAGTTAACCAGCAAATCAACAAACCTGTAATAAGAGAACCCAATGCGGCCGGGATAATAATATAGTCATCAACAAGCTTAATAGAAGCATTAACAGCATATAGTTCATCTCCGTTAGGCACGTGTCCCTTCACAAGTCCGAGAAGCACAATGGAAAGAGCGGCGCCAACCCAGGCACAACAAAACAAGATATGAAAACTTTTTAACCATGCCCTACCCTTTAAGCTTAGATTTTTCACTAATACCAGACACCCCCTAAAAATATTGTTTTACATTGTTTTATTAAAATATTTAAGCTTCTAAGTTTTTATAAATCTGGTTAAGAGTATCTTTAACTAGATTTATCTTACTTTGGTCAATATCTTTTGTGGCTTTATCTAAAGCTTCAGCTGCCAAGGGTATTAAAATATTTTTTAATGCCCGGCCTTTAGTTGTAAGAAAAATTAAGAAAGATCTATGGTCCCCTGGATTAACTTGTCTCGAAATAGATCCTTTAGTTTCCAATTTTGAAAGTATTCGTACTGTCGTAGGCTGATCCTTGTGAGTCAGCCCGGCTAATTCTTTAGGGGAAATACCATCTCGTATCCATAAACAATTTAAAACTGCCCACTGCTCCGGAGTTATATCATAATCTTTAAATTTGTGTAGTAAAATGTTTTTCATCCTTATATTAGTTCGATTTAGAATGAAACCAAGACTATCATCCAGGCTAATTTTCACTTTTGAATCTCCTCAAACATATTATTGTCAGGACAATTATACAATCAAAGTAATCTAACTTCAACCCCATTTTACAGGTTTATTACCTAATTTTATGTAACCCTCGTTTAATCATCACTTTCTTTGCCAAGCCACCGGTCTAGATTGAGCTTCATTGGCCGGTGCCGCACAAGTTTAAGCAATCCTTTCAATATTAGCAATTGGGGCTGACCGGTAAAACCACCGAAAAGGTAGTTCCTTCTTCCGGTGAACTGTTCACTTTAATTTTTCCCCGGTGATCGGCAATAATCCGGTTGGAAATAGCCAATCCCAGACCCGTACCCTTATCTTTGGTACTGAAAAAGGGGTCAAATATTTTATCCAGCAAGTTCTCCTGAATACCCGTCCCGTTATCAATAAAATCAATAGTTACCAGGGATTGGTCATCCGATACCGCCGTCCTGATGGTTACAACACCTTTTTCACCCACTGCCTGAAAAGCGTTATTGATGATGTTTAAAAATACCTGACTAAGCTGGTTCTTATCCCCCGCAACAAGCGGCAGGGAAGGGGACCGTACTTGTCTAATTTCTATATTCAGACGCAAAGCCTCTTGTTCCATCAAAAGCATAACTTCGTTTAATAAATTTTGGATATCCAGTGGTTGGACTTGCGTTTGTTTGGGCTTGGACAAGTTTAAAAAATCGGTAATAATTTGATTAACCCGGTCGATTTCTGACAACATCAAATTTACGTATTCATCAAATTCGCTGATTCCCATTTGCTGATGCTTTTGATGAATTACCTGCACAAATCCCCGTACGGCAGTCAGCGGATTCCTGATTTCGTGGGCCATGCCGGCTGCCATCTCACCAATTGCGGACAGCTTTTCACTTCTAGCCAATTGAGCTTCGAATTCTTTAATCCGGGTGATATTTTTGAAAAATATCATTGTTCCATCTGATTCATCCGCGTCGTTTTTTAACAGATAGGTGTCGCAGATGTAGTAGTGCTTATTGTTGTTTATGTAAAAAACCAGCTCACGATCCCGGATTTCCCTTTGCTCGGTTAAATCGTTTACCATTTGCTCATGATTCTGGATAAATTGCCTAATGAATTCACAAAAGGGCTGATCAACTACCTGCCGCTTAGTAATACTGAAACATTTTTCAGCGTATTTGTTTACCATAGTAATCTTAAAGCTATTATCCACCGCAATAACACCGGTGTTGATGGTGTTTAAAATAATTTCGGACTGTTTTAACAGCTTGTTATAGCTAACCTCACTGGTAACATCGTAAACCTGACAGACAGCCCCCAATCGGACCTTATTACCGCTAAAAATAGGATAAATATGTACATTAATTGGTATACTGGTGTTTTCGTCAATAATCAGATTGTCCCGATAATTCATAATGGGGATACCAAAATCCAGAATTTTAGAGATTTCTTCATCCCTAAAGTCAAGTTCATTGAGACATACATCGCTTTTTAATGCTAAATTATCAGCGCAGCAAAGTTCGTTAAAAGCCTTATTGGTGGTTATTACCTGGCCTTGCGGGTCCAACACAAGAATAGGTTGGGTACTGCGATATAATATGTCACTGGAAATTTTTTTTATAAGACCATTGCTGCCGGGGTCTAAAATGTGGCTTACTATCATGGTTAAAGGAAATGATTGCAGGTCCAGCGCGGGATGCAACTGCGTCATGTCATACCCACCCCTTCATAAGTATACATGTTAACAATTGGACATTTTTTTGCTATATCCTGCTATAATTAGTCTAAATTCAGCAATCATGTCAGGGGGGTAGGCAGATTAAACAAAATTTCTTTTTTTGCCATTGGGTTTTATTAATGATAAGTTAAATATTTTATCTAAAAAATTATCAAGGATAAGCTTTCTTTTTGACGAAATATGATAATAAATGGTGGAAAGGTGGTACAAAAGGATGGCACTTAATAAACAGGCTGAAATAGCCCGACGAATGACTGGCAGTAAACTGAGCAATCAAGAATTATTCACCATGGTAGGAAGTATAAGTGAGGAAGCAAAAGAAAAAATTTGCCCCGAAATAGATAAAATGATAAAAGACATTAGTTTACCATTAGACAAAGCTTATCCTGCGGTTATGGTTGGATTTTATAAAATGTCCGTACATTATAATATTGATTCAGCAGTCTTGTTCTGGATCTATATGGAATGGTTAAAACACAACAAGTGATAGGAAAAATAGGTGACGAAAATGAAGGTGTTTTCTATAAAACCAATATCTATTGACTGCCCGATGGCACTGGCCAAATTACATTAATGGAACCGGCAGCTCGTCATACTTCACCATCGCGCACTTTTTTTAAAACAGCTTTCAGGTGCATCTCAGCGGCCGATATTTCGTAGATAGCTATGTCTACCATATCCGGGGTGCCGGCATTGTTAAATTGATTTTGGGCGATTAGCAAATTAGTAAGCGCTTCTGTCAATAAAGGGTTATCAAAATTATATCCTTTATAATACACCAATATCCCTCCGGGTTGTCATGCTACTTTTTGAACCTTTGTGGCCGATGCTTGCGGATTAGTATACGCAAATCGCAGGACTTATAACCAGAGCAGCTAGCGTATAATTAAAGCAAGCCGCACCTCTGAAAGTGTGGCTTACTTTAGCTTAATCAACCCGGATCTGCCTCATCGTAAGAAAGAATTGTTACACGGGTGTAATCGCCTTTGGCTTTCTCCTTATTGCCGGCATCTTTTTTAAGAAAATCATCGTCTCCGACTGCTACTGACGGTCCTTCGTGATCCTTTATGCCCGTGACATCTTCCGTCCGTTCATTTATCCTGTACATAATACCACCTTTTATAGTTTTCATTAATATGCACCATTACCTGACCTTTTATAATGCGAATGTCCAACCGATCATTAAATTTTACCGGCTTTACCGGATAGCATCTTTAATTGTCATCATTATCAACACCACCTGATAGCCGGCCCAATAAGAACTGATTACTTTACCGGTCCGAGTTTTTTCCATGGCTTTTATAATCACAGTCAATTGCACGCAATCTTCGCTTTCCCGGACAGTCGTTATATCAACGATTTCCACCTGCAGCGTATTGACACGCCCCGCATCTCCCCGATTATTATAAGAAAAACCCGACCCCAGCATGTGGCCGAATTCTGTCAAACATCCAAACGAACCACTAGTTTTGATTTCCATTGATAATAGCTTTTAATGCCGGACCATAAATTGAATTACTTTAAATCCATATGGGCAAAGTATATAAAATACTTGCCTGGAGGTTGGTAAGCTTGGTAATTAAAGATACGACTACAAGAGGTTTTATCGCCGGCGTAATTGGTGGTGTACTAATGAATATAGTAAGCTACATATCCTATTACCTTGGTATTGCAAATTTGCGGTTTTTAGATTGGCCTAGCATTATTATTACGGGCCACAATCCAACCAATGTTTTATCAGTTTTGTTTTTCCTCATCGTACAACTAATATTTGTAGGCTTTTTAGGGTTTGTGTTTGCCTTGCTTATTTCCAGAGTGCTAACAGATACAAATCATATTTTTAAAGGAGTTCTTTTTGGCGCAATATCCTGGTTTGCTATATATGGAATAACATATGTAGCAGATGTGCCTAAGCTTACACCGCTAACCTTGGGTACGGCAGTTACTGACTTTTTAGGTGCTATAGTTTTTGGGATCACATTATCTGAAGCACTAAATCGATTAGACACCGGAAAAGAATTAATTCAAAATGTTCCGTAGAGCATTTGCACAATTCAGTAAATTATTCTGATAATAATCTGGTATCTTTATAAAAAGCTGTTGCATTACGAACTGTTTAGCTCATTGTGCAACAGCTCCTTATTCTATATAAATAATCACCTGCGTTGCGAAGACAGCATATTTATAGTCAGACAAGCTCACCCCATTATCTTTGCCGACAGATAAACAGCACTAATCAATCATAATATCCAGCGTGTTTTAGCCATAAAATAAAGGGTAGTTAATAGATTTGTCTAATAGGTGTAATAATATTTTCATTACTACTTTTATTTAAGAGGCTAAGTATACATGTTTACAAATAGAATAAAAATGTTGCTTAAAAATAAACGCAATCTATGGTTTGCTGAAATATCTGAGATTGATAAGCCAACTATTGACAATACTTTACTTTTTATAAACATATGTCGTTTGAGAGTTATTGCATGGCTTATAATAACATTTATGCTAGTTCTTGTATTTACTCAACTATTTTATATAAATAAAATAGATTTAAGCCTTTCGTATATTAGCAAGCTTAATCTAACGCGCATTCTCGATATTGGCCCCAATATTATAACTCTGAGATTAATAATAATTGGATTGGCAATTATCTTTCTAAAAATATCCAACCGCTTAACTTCTCCTGATGCAATTTTACAGAAGCATTACTATTATGAGTTATCCTACCTGATTATTAATCTTATTGGTTTTGCAGTTTTATCCGGGCTTATACAGTCTGTAGGACCAGGTATAGCATCATCTTACATAATGGCAGTATTAATTGCTGCTTCATTCCTTTATTTAAGTTGGCTCGAAGCTATTATAGTTTTCGGATTGGCCTGGATAGTTATGAGTATAATGGTCTGGACTTACCAACCAGACTGGATTATAGCTTCATCCGCCTTTGTTAATGGAAGTATTAATACTATCTTAGCTTTTATAATTTCGCAGATTATGTATATCAACAGTGTAAAGAACCTCCTAAATTATCGATTAATTGAAAGGCAAAAGAAAGAGCTGGCAATATCGAATAATAAGTTAAAACAACTGTCTTTTTTTGACCCTTTGACAAACATACCCAACAGGCGTTACTTTAACGATTTTTTAAATAGAGAATGGAAACGGGCCTATAGGGAGAAGGAATCTTTATGTTTACTTATGGTTGATATTGACCAATTCAAACTTTACAACGATACATTTGGCCATCAGGCTGGAGACGATATTTTAGTTAAAGTAGCCCAGGAATTGAACGGCGTCATTAAACGACCGGGTGATCTGATTGCCCGTTATGGTGGGGAAGAATTTATAATCGTTTTACCAAAAACCAATTTAAGCGATGGTTGCTTAATCGCGAAGCGCATGATTAAGGCTGTCGAGTTGTTAGATATTAAACATCCATCAGTTCCAGCCGGTCGGTTAAGCATAAGTATTGGCATAGCTTGGGCAACGCCATCCAATAGTAAAGAACTGCCTAAGAATCTTATAGAATTAGCAGATAAAGCCTTATATAGTGCGAAAAGTCACGGCGGTAATTGCTATATTTTGGGCAACGAAACAAATCCAATGTAGAATGCGAGATGCAAAACAGCCGGTGATTTAGTATTTTATCAGCCTACCGCTAAGGAAAAGGCGGGAAAAGGACGGAAATAAAACAATCATTGCCCTTTCACTTCCATACACTGTGACGACCTTTATGAGACGTTGTTCCTATAAAACAATAGACCAATAGATGACCGTCAATAGGAACTTGGTCCTATTTTATTCACAGGTTTATCCACAGTTTATCGATTTCTGTTGATAACATTAAAATATATCAGTAGTGCTCCCGCACCAATCGGGCACCAAAACGAAGTTCCGGCACCACTTAGTGATGCCGGAACCGTTGATTTTACTGGTGGGTGCAGTAGGAATTGAACCTACGACCCCTTCCGCGTCAAGGAAGTGCTCTCCCCCTGAGCTATGCACCCGCATATTAGACTGTTCCATTCGCTGCAACACTTATTATGCCGCATTGCAGGCCAAATGTCAAGGGGAGTAAACGGGTATTTAATTACGTACTGGATGGAGGTGCTATTTTCCCAGCCTTATTGCCGATTCGGCAAGCATACGGCGTATAGGCAGGTTATAGGGGCATTTTTCTTCGCATTCACCGCATTCGGCACAGGAATCTGCTTTGGTGGGCAACGCCCGGTAGCGTTCCTTGGCCCAGTCTTTTAAGTCATATCTGGTATAGTATCCGTCCAGCAAAAATACCGTCGGTATATCAATACCTTGGGGGCAGGGCTGGCAATATTCACAGCGTCTGCAGAAAACGGCCCCCAATGTTCCGGACTCCTCATCCAGAACTTTTTTTTCAGCGGCGGATAAGGGAAGCAGTTCCTGGCCTGCCATAGCGTTTTCATCTACCTGAACCGGCGAATCCATACCGGGTATGACAGTAGATACGTTATGTTCCAGGATAAAACGCAGGGCTAGATTCGTGTTTCTGATAGCGCCCCCGGCCAGCGGTTTCATAATAATAATGCCGGCCCGCGCTTGCTCGGCCTGATCAAACAATTCCTGTGCCCCACCGGCTTCCACCGCATTAAAGGGGAACTGAACTGTTTCCAACTCACCTGACTTCAAAGCTTCCACCAAGTAATCTCTGATATGCCCGGTAATGCCGATATGCTTTATTACCCCCGCCTTTTTAGCTTCCTTTAGGGCAGCCAAAGCGCCGTCCGGTTTAAACACCTGTTCAAGAGCGGCCCGGTCTTTAACGTTATGCAACTGATAAAGATCAATATAATCCACACCCAGTGTATCCAGGCTCTTTTTAATATCCGCAGCCATACCGTCTTTAGTCCGGGCCATTGATTTGGTGGCGATGATTACTTTTGATCTGCAGTTTTTAAAGACCTCACCCAGTTTAGCCTCACTGTCGGTATATCCACGAGCAGTGTCAAAAAAGTTAATACCTTTATCCAGGGCCCGGTGCACAATAGCGGTGGCTTCCTTTTGGGATACCCGTTGAATGGGGATTCCCCCAAATCCAATAACCGATACATTAAGTCCCGTACGTCCCAGTTGTCTGTAATGCATTTGAATTTCCCCCCAGTTATGTATTATATAAAAACATGACACACCTTGCTATTTTGGTGTTTGATGAATAAGCGAAAAAGCGGGAATCAAAACCTTTGCCCATACGCTAACGCGGCACCGGCGGAAGGATGAAAACAATACATGCTAATTACTTTGCAATATATAGTGTATATAGTCCGGCTTTATTTGTCCAGTACCGTAGTCATGGCGCATTAAGGAAGGCAACAAATGACGGTTGCCACGCAATAAAAAACTGCCCCCGGTTTCTAAAGGAGCAGTTTGCACCCGCGTTAAAGCAAAGTTTTATTACTTGGAAAACCAGTACATCAAACGGGCGAATAAAGATGCCGGGGGCACTTCCCGGGCCGCCACCAGGGGTACCTTAATCAGCCGGTAACCGTTTATGGAAAATACGGCGTGACCGAGCCGCTGTCCCTCACGCACCGGTGCGGCAGCGGGCCCGTCAGACAACGATATATCCAGCTTAATGTTTTGCTGTTGGTCCCTGGCTATGTCAACTCGCACCGGATCCGCCACAGTTAAGGGCACCACTTCATTAACACCGCCTGCAACCTGTATCTCAGCCATTTCTTTACCGGCCGGAAAAATAGTTACCGAGCGCACTTCGGCAAAACCGTATTCCAACAATTTACTCGCTTCCCGATACCGGTCGCCGGCATGCAGCACCACCGCTATGAACCTTTTGTCCCCCCTGGTGGCCGAAGCTATCAGGCAATTACCGGCCCGGGCCGTACTACCGGTTTTTACCCCGTCTACCCCCTCCACTTCGTCTCCACGCAGCAACCGGTTGGTGTTATTTACTTCCCTTTCCTTTTCCGGCTTAACCCAACTGACTACGGCTTCTTTGGTGGCAACCAGTTCATTAATATAAGGTTTTTGCAGCGCGTAACGGGTAATCAGCCCCAGGTCATAAGCTGTGGTATAGTGCTGCGGATCATAGTAGCCATTTGTGTTGGCAAACCTGGTATCCGCGGCACCCAGCAAAACCGCCTTTCTATTCATCTGGTAGATAAAACTGTCGTGGTTGCCCCCGATATGTTCGGCTATGGCTACCGTGGCATCATTTGCCGAAGTAACCAGTGCCGCTTTTAGTAAATTATCCAAAGTTATGCGGTCTCCCTTGGCTAAACCTATAGTAGAGCCCACGGATACCGAGGCAGCCCGCTCGCTAACTTCAACCACATCGCTTAGTTTGCCATATTCCACAGCTAAAACAGCGGTCATTAGCTTGGTCAAACTTGCGGGGGATCGCCTATTACCGGCATCCTTAGCGTAATAAACCTGGCCGGTTTCAGCATCCATTAAAATAGCGGCCCGGGCATTAATATTAGGGCTGTCAGCCCTGGCGGGTCCAGCAGCTGCGGCTGTACAGTTTAAAAGAGCAATTAAAAAAACGACCGGCAGACAAATTTTCAATTGGATTTTCATCACCGGCAATCTTGTCACACCAAGCACCACCTTTGGCATTATTTTCATTAGTGAATACAAAAAAATTTAACATAACGGCCTTTCTCTGGAAATACGATATAAATAACTTGAATTGTACAAAAGAGGTGAAGGATATGCGTATTTACCTGCTCAACCTAAAAAGGATTAAACGCAATATTCTGCTGGGTGCACTTTTACTTTTCACGGCAGGCCTGTTTATGGTCATGCTGCAGCAAAATAACATAGCCGCTAATGTAAAACCCCAACCTTACGAAATCTATAAGGTACAGACCGATAAACCGGTTGTGGCGCTTACCTTTGATATCAGCTGGGGCACGAAGGTCCCGGGACCGGTGCTGGATATATTAAAAGAAAAGGATGTCAAATCAACCTTTTTTCTAAGTGGTCCCTGGGTAACGAAATACCCGGAAATTCCTAAAAGAATTGCCGCCGAAAGCCACGAAATCGCCAGCCACGGCAATGAACATGTTAACTACAGCGAACATGACCCCCAGTGGATTAAAAATGACATTATGACCGCTCATAAGTCCATTAAAGCAGTAACCGGTACCGAACCCAATCTTATCCGTACTCCCAACGGCGATTGGAACGATATGGTACGCCAAACCATTGATGATTTAGGCTATAAGTCCATTAAATGGAGCACTGATTCACTGGATTGGCAAAAGGATAAATCAGTGGATCAAATCACCGGCCGGGTACTGGAAAAGGCTCACCCCGGTGCCATTATATTGATGCACGCCAGCGATACCTGTGACCGCACCCCGGCCGCACTGCCCGCAGTGATCGACGGGCTGCGCGAAAAGGGCTACAGCCTGGTAACTGTAAGTGAGCTGCTTAAACTCGGGCCCGGCGTCGTCGACTAAGCCGCCGTCAACGGATTAAAACTTATTATGAAACAATCGGCAACAAAAAATGCGAAGGGAACAGTTTAATGTTCTCCTCCGCATTTTTTCGATTAATCCTAGCCGATTTATACAGCCAGCTACTATTCCCCATCTTCATTTATCCGCAAAGTACGGCATATATTCCTGTAGTTGTTGGAGATTGTAGAGGCGGATATATTATACTGACGGGCCAGGGTATTTTGATTTACCAACTTGTTACCGGTACGCCTGACTACGGCATAAATCACCGCTGCCGCCCAGGTTTCCGGTTTTTTGAAAGTCGGCGAAACCAACCGGCTGTAATCCTGCCACAGTTTTTCCGCGTTATTTACCTGCTTGGGCAGGTAGCCCATTCCCGTCAAACCATCTCTAATTAATTTGGTAACCCTGGCATAGCCGTGCTCAGATTCTGAAGTAACGCCCAAGTCTTCCCTGCCTTTTCCCGCTTCAAATAAGTCTTCTCTAACCGGGAGGTTCAACTTCTGAAAGACTTTGGATAAATCATAAAACGGCTCGCCTTTTTGAGCTCTTTTCTTCTCTATTTTCAGCAGTTCCCGCAACAATGTATTAAGCTTCTTACGCCCGGCCTCGTTGCGAGAAGCCTCCAAAGGTGTTTGCCCCTGCAAAATATCCATTGGCTCATTAATCCAGCGTTCGTAAAAATAATCTAAAAACAAACTGGTTACCCGCTGAGCTACGTGAGGTGAAAAATTACCGGCCTGTTGTTCCTTGCCACCTAGCTCATTATCGTAATGTTCCTCAAGGCCCCAAACAATCGACGCGGTTTCCATAACCAACGCATTAATAACATGAGCCCTGCGCTGCAAATAGATATCCCACTTACCGCGCTCACCCTTTTGGCTCCAGTATAATTCGGCATCAAGCTTTACCCTGCTAATAATATAATCCTTGCTGTAGGCCGGTAAAATGAGTCCACCGGTGGAAAACTCATATTCATCACCCACCGGCAATACCCTAATAAATAATATCTGTCCCGGTGCCAGTTCCTCTACTACTTCATGATCACATACCGTCACTTCACCGCCGTAAAGCAAATTTTTTAAAACCACAGCCTGTTCATTCTTAATTTTGGTCACCTGATATACCGAGCTCCTGGTTCTTTCCCATTTTTCAAGAAGTTTTGTTTCCTCACCGGTAAATTTTCCGGCTATATTAACATACTCCATTAAAGTCCGGCCGCGAATCCTGTAATCAAATATAAACCATTCAAAAAAACGTTCCATTAAAAACTCGTCTTCTTCATCCGCCAAATCCGGCTCCATAACGCTAAAGTATAGTTCCCTTGCCTTACCAACCTCATCTATGAGCATTTCATGATCGGCAAACTCGGCCAGCTTTGTACGGAGATGCTGCCCTGCACGCCACCAGCGGTATTTATTTATATCAATCACATTATCCTTTTGTCCATAGCCCGCACCAGTTCTTTTACCATTACCGCTCAGGCACTGTTTATCATGCATCCAAGCACCTCCCCCCAAAAAAATCATTAAATATCATAATTTAAATAGTCCTTATATAGTCTACCCACTAATACCATAACCAGTTACTGCATTGATCTGGTTAAAGTGATTTTACTTTCTTCCTTACTAATATCAATATTCAATTGCCTCAAAATATTCTCAGACAGATAGCTAACTCCATCCTGCACAATAATGTCAGACTGACCACCGGTCCCGCCCTTGGGCAGGTTAGCACGCCATACTTCCTTTTGACCCGCAAAAACTTTAATCACACCGTCCTGCCAAAATACTTGGTAGAACATGGCTTCCAATACCGGGCGCAGCGGGAGCATATACGCGCCGTCTTTTATCCTGGCTTTTATATTTATCTCCAGTACCCGGTCGTTTAATGTCGTCCTGCCTGTGGCTAGATCAAAGGTAAGCCGGGGCATATGCTCCGGATGCAATGTTTGCCAGGCCACTTCCTTCTGCAACTCCCATGTAAAAACATAGTGATCCGGAGTTAAGCCTACCGAGTCAATATCCTGTCCCGCCGGGGTCAGATATTTGAACACCGTCATTTTAAGAGCACCTCCGGAGCTCAGCGGTATAATAGTCTGCACAACACCTTTGCCAAAGGTTGCAGTGCCCACCAAAGAAGCTATTTTATAATCCTGCAACGCGCCGGCCAGTAATTCAGAAGCGCTGGCACTAAGTTCATTGACTATAACCACAACGGGCAGACTATCAGCAACAGGCTTATCCCAGGTGCGTACCTCCTCCCGGTTGCCCTGCCGGTCCACCGTACTGACCGCCAGGGTATCCTTAGCAACAAAATCACCGATTATATCCACCGCTTCCTGAGCATAGCCACCGCCATTATTACGCAGATCGATTATCAGGCTGGTCATACCGGCGGCTTTCAGGTCGCGAACAGCTTTGTTAAATTCCCTGCCGGTATCGGAACCAAAGAAAGTTAAATTAATATAACCGGTTTGACCGGCCAGCATCTCCTGGTGTACGGAAGGCAGATGAATATCAGCCCGCTTAAGGTCAACATCCAAGGAATCATCCTCACCACGCTGAATGGTTAGAACCACCACTGAACCGCTGGGACCTTTTATCTTTTCAACCACATCAGCCAAAGTCCAGCCAACAGTACTTTTCCCATCCACGGCCACAATAATATCCCCGGCCATGATACCGCTCTTGGCGGCAGGGGTACCTGGTATAACACTATACACGCATGGATATTGCTCACCAGCCAGTATCTCTATACCAATACCTTCAAGATAGCCATTTAACGAATCAATGTAATCCTTTAATGTGTCAGCGCTGAAATAATCGGCATAAGGATCTTCCAGACTGTCCAGCAAGCCTTGAATTGCCCCGTTCGTCAAAGTGTCGGCATCAGGATTGTTCAGGTGGTACTCATGCATCAAATCCATTAATTCCAGCACCAAAGCAGCGTCACTCTCCAAATCATCGGCAGCCTGAGCCGGCTTAAACCAACCGAAGACAACCAGTAACACGCATACCAAAATCAAAATCCGCCTATTCATTTATGACCCACCTCTCCAAAGACAACCCTGACATACTTTGTCATCCGACAAATCATATCTGCTTTACATCTACTTCGCTTGGTGAACTAAAAAATCCTGCCATAAAAAATTAGTTTCTAGAACCAAACATATTACTAGCCGAAAGCCTGCAGGTATTTTGTATCTAACCGGTGAAAATACTGATTAGAACCACTATCAAAACTAAAGGCAGGTGCCGGTATATTCATGAACAAATTTCTTATTATAGATGGCAACAGCCTGATCCACCGGGCTTTCCACGCCATTCCCCCGCTGACCACCAGTGATGGCACAATTACCAACGCCGTATATGGATTTACCAATATGCTGTTTAAAGTGCTGCAAAAAGTAGAGCCCGGTTACATTGCCGTGGCCTTTGACAAAGGCAAAATTACCTTCAGACATGCAAGCTACGCAGATTACAAGGCCAAACGCAAGGCAACCCCGCCCGAGCTACGCAGCCAGTTCCCCCTGCTGAAAGAGGTGCTGCGCCATATGCGTATTCAAACCCTGGAACTGGAAAACTACGAAGCGGATGATATTATCGGCACCCTCACCAAATTGGCCGAGGGCGAGGATATAGAGTCGTTTGTACTTACCGGCGACCGGGACGCCCTGCAGCTGGTTTCCCCGCGGGTGCGCGTATTGCTCACCAAAAAAGGCATCACCGAAATGGAAGAATACGATGAGGGGGGAGTCTGGGACCGCTACGGGGTCAACCCGCCGCAGATTATTGATATTAAAGGACTGATGGGAGATGCGTCCGATAATATCCCCGGTGTGCCGGGCATCGGCGAAAAAACCGCGCTCAGGCTGATTCAGGAACACGGTAGTCTCGAGGATGTAATTGCCGACCGGGAAAAACTGCCCACTCGCTGGCGCAACAAGTTAACAGAACACCAGGACCAGGCGGTATTATCCAAGAAACTGGCCACCATCGACCGCCAGGTACCGTTAAATATAGAAGTTCAGCAATTTAAATGGCCGGGACCGGATTACCCGGCACTTTTGGACATATTCAGCAAGCTGGAGTTTAAAACCCTGGTCCACAACATTATGGACAAAGCAGGCCACAGCGATAAAACAGGCAAGCTGCCCGGCCAGGCCGCCGGTGGGCCGGATAAGCTGGATACTTACAGCGTGGATTATCAAAGGGTGTCTTCAGCGGAAGAATTGCTGCAAATAAGAAAAGCAGTCAGCACATCCGGCCAGGCTGTGCTGGAACTTTTGGGCACCCGGGAGACCGGAATTAGTCAGGCGGCCCTATCCGCCGCTGTTGGTGATATCATCTACCTGCTGCCGGTCAAGGAAAAAGCTGAGGCACTGGATGCCATAGCAGATATTTGTGCCGACCCGCAGATAAAAAAAATCTGTGCCGACGGCAAAGAGGTTCTATGGCTGCTGCATCGCCACAACCGCACCATGCAGGGTCTGGCATTTGATATTCAGCTTGCCGCCTACCTGCTTAACCCCAGTCTGTCACAGAACACATTAACCGACCTGGCCCTGCAGTATTTACAGCTGGTTTTGCCCACCGAGGGAGAAGCCGCAGCGGCGGCCCGGGTGGATGTGCTGGGGCGCCTTGCGCAGCTGCTGCATCAAAAAATGGTGGAAACCGATATGGATAGGCTGTACTACGACGTTGAACTGCCGCTGGTGGCAGTATTGGCGGATATGGAAATGGAAGGGGTGGCTGTGAACCCTCCGATATTAAGCAGCATGGCGGAGGAAACGGGACGGCAAATTGATCTGTTGGTACAGGAAATTTACCGGCTGGCCGGTGAACAATTCAATATTAACTCGCCCAAACAACTGGGAGATATACTATTCAACAAAATGGAACTGCCGGTAATTAAGAAAACCAAAACCGGTTTTTCCACTGATGCCTCAGTGCTGGAAGAACTGGCCCCGTCTCACGATATCGTGGCTAAAATTCTGGCTTATCGCCAGCTGGCCAAATTAAAATCAACCTATATTGACGGTCTGTTCGGGCTGATTAACCCCACCAGCGGCAGAATTCATACCACCTTTCACCAGAATGTAACTGCCACCGGACGGTTGTCAAGCTCCAATCCCAATTTACAGAACATACCCATTCGGCTGGCAGAAGGGCGGCTGATCAGGCGGGTATTTGTCCCCTGCCAACCAGGCAACCTGATTCTTACCGCGGATTATTCGCAAATTGAGCTGCGCATACTGGCGCACATGTCCGGAGACTTAAACCTGGTCAATGCGTTTAATGAAGGTCAGGACATCCATAGCCGCACCGCCGCCGAGGTGTTTGGCGTACCTATGGAGCAAGTAACACCGGAAATGCGCGGCCGGGCCAAAGCGGTCAACTTCGGCATTGTGTATGGTATCAGCGACTTTGGCCTATCCCGGGATATTAAAGTCAGCCGTGCTGAGGCGGGCCAATACATCCGCAGTTACTTTGAACGCTACTCGGGTGTTAAAGAATTTATCGACCGCAAAATTGCCGAAGCCCGGGATAAGGGTTACGCCACTACTTTGCTTAACCGGCGCCGCTACCTGCCGGACATTTTAAACCGCAACCGGGTCATCAGAGCCTTCGGCGAGCGCACGGCCATCAATACGCCAATCCAGGGCAGCGCTGCAGACATAATTAAGCTGGCAATGGTAAGAATACATAATGAATTAAAAAGCCGGCACATGGCCACAAAAATGATATTACAGGTACACGACGAACTTATCTTCGACGTGCCTCCCGAGGAATTGCCTGTGATAAAGGATATGGTAAGGGAATACATGGAAAACGCCCTGCAGCTGGATGTGCCGCTGGTCGTGGATTTAAAGCTGGGCCCCAACTGGTATGACGTTAGAAAGGTGCCGTAAACATGCCGGAACTACCCGAAGTTGAGACAGTAAAAAGAACTCTGGAAAAGAAAATAGCCGGGCTTACTATAAACGGCGTCAATATAATGATGGCTAAAATTATCCGGGAGCCCTCGCCGGAAGAATTCAGCGCGCAAGTTACGGGCCGCAAAATCACCCGGCTGGGACGGCGGGGCAAATACCTGCTGCTGTATTTAACCGATGATAATGTGCTGATTATACACCTGCGCATGACCGGACGCCTGGTTTACACTGCACCGGACGAACCGCTGTCCAAGCATACCCACGTTGTCTTTTTACTCAGTGACGGTCATGAACTGCGTTTTATTGATATGCGCCAATTCGGACGCCTGCAGTTGGCCCCGCTGCAGGCTTTAGACCGGGTCAAAGGGCTAAAGGACCTGGGTCCGGAACCTTTGGGGCAGGAGTTCTCCAGGGATTTTTTGCGCCGGGAACTAAAACGCAAACGGGTGCGTATTAAATCACTGCTGCTGGATCAAACCTTTATTGCCGGCCTGGGCAATATTTACGCTGATGAAGCTTTACATCGAGCCCGCCTTAATCCCCAGCGCACGGCCAATTCACTGTCTCCCCGGGAAATAGCCGGCCTCTATCACTCTATCATAGCAGTGCTGCAGGAAGGCATTCAAAACCGGGGCACATCATTCAGGGATTACGTAGACGGCGACGGCCGCAGAGGCAACTATCAGGAACTGCTGCGCGTGTATAACCGCGAGGGCAGCCCATGCCCCCACTGCGGTACTGCTGTTGCAAGAATTAAGATAGGCGGACGCAGCTCATACTTTTGCCCCGCCTGCCAGCGGGAGCAATAATATAAAGACCGCTTCCAGCGTTCAGTATGGCACCGGCTTTTAATTGTTCCAGGCAACAATAATAATGCATGCCTTTTAATGCAACGTCAGAAGAAAAATGATTATTGATCAAATTCCAAGAGGGGCTGTCGCACAACGGGCTAAATAATTCATAGTGCGGCAGCTTTTTGTAAGGATACCGGATTATTATCGGAATAATTGGTTGAATCTAAGAAGGGGAGCGTCGCTTACTACTTCAAGAAAGTAGTAAGCGACACTCCCTTCCTATTTTTACCCCGGTGGGGTAGAATCCCCACCTGAAGCTCCGCTGTTCAGCTTTAACTGAACAAGTTTACCTTGAGGATGAAAAGCAGTTCACGTTATATAAATCTCGGTTGCAACTGGATGCTGCCGCCGCTTTGCTGTCGTTAACCCGTACCGGGATGCCCAAATGCACACTTAAACTTTCCCCACCATAGTATGAAAAGAAGTTATGAAAAGAACAAAATTTATAGCGACAAGGGGGGAAAGTCATATGGAGCTTATCGCTCTGGCAGTGTTTGCGCTGGCGCTGAACATGGACTCCTTTGCGGCAGGCGTGGCCTATGGGGTGCGTAAAATAGAAGTACCTATCACATCCCTGGCTATTATAAGCATTATGTCCATGACGGCCATCACCATTTCCATGGTGCTGGGCAACGCAGTAGCCGGTTACTTTTCCGCAACCTTTGCCCACAGGCTGGGCGGGGTTATTTTACTGTTTATCGGAGTGTGGGTGCTGATACAATCCCTGCAGGAAAACCGCAAAAAAGCTCGGGCTAAATCCGCCGGAGAAATGGAAAATGAAGCTGAAATACCCGACCCGATGCTACAAATCCATATCCGCTCGCTGGGACTGGTTATTCAGATCCTCCGGGAACCATACCGGGCGGACCTGGACCGGTCCGGCATAATCTCGGGGCGAGAAGCAGTGCTGCTGGGCCTGGCCCTGGCCATGGACGCCTTCGCCGCAGGATTTGCCGTATCCATGCTGGGCTTTAACTTACTCTACACCGCTCTGATGGTGGGTTTGGGGCACTTCGTACTCACCTACCTGGGCCTGCTGACCGGTATGAGCGTGGGAACCAATGGTCTCAGCCAGAAAGTCACCACCTTGCCCGGTTTCATACTCATCGCTTTGGGGCTCTTCAAAATGCACTAAGTAACTATATAACGGCCATAGCAATCATCACATAAGACAAAAATATCATCCAATAACAATGCACATTTGCTACCCTATACAACAACAATATACACATAAAATAAAAATATCTCTTAACACTAATTCAAGCTTATTAACGATATCCATCCACCTACTCGCTACGTCCGGCGCAAGCCGGACAAAAATTTTTATCTAATTTCGACACGAATAGCAGGACAGATTAAAACCCGGGAGAAATATTAATAATTGTTCTTGGGGAGGAATAAGATATGCTAGTAGTTGGACTTACCGGCAACATCGGCAGCGGCAAAAGCAGCGTGGCCCGTTTTCTAAAGGACATGGGGGCCAAAGTAATTGATACCGACCAGGTGGCCAGGAACGTGGTGGCCCCGGGCACGCCGGGATTACAGCAAATCACGCTACATTTCGGCACCGGCGTATTAAATGCCGACGGCACCTTGGACCGGCCCCAAATGGCGCAAATAGTCTTTAATAACCGCCAGGCTTTAGAACTCCTCAACTCCATTGTACACCCAGCCATTAGAGCCGAGGTATTAGAGGCTATCACAGATTATAAAAATATTCCCGACGCCCCGCTGCTGGTTATTGAAGCACCCCTGCTCATTGAAACGGGAATGTATAAATTAGTGGACCAAGTCTGGCTGGTCATCGTGGATGCTCAAACACAGATCCAGCGGGTGATCGAAAGAGATGCCGCCACCGCAGAGCAAGTAGCCGGTCGCCTGGCAGCCCAGATGCCCCAGACAGACAAGCTTCCCTACGCTCAGAAGGTTATCGACAACAGCGGCACCCCCGAGTCTACCTTACAACAAGTGCAGCAAATATGGAGTGATGCAATTGACCGCCCACAAGCGCAGGCTGAATAAATTTAGATTCACTTTATTTATACTGCTTATAGTAGTAATTTTTAATTTTACTAATATAATGAAACTACTTTACCCCATGCCTTACAGCGATAAAATATTGAAATATGCCGCCATGGCCGAGGTTAACCCGTATTTTTTAACCGCTATCATGAGAACTGAAAGCAGTTTTGACCCTGACGCTGTTTCCCCCAAAGACGCCAGGGGTCTGATGCAGATCATGCCGGATACCGGTGAATGGATAGCTAAGCAAATCTATCTTAACCCCTACCACCCGGACCTGCTTTTTGACCCGGAAACCAACATCCGGCTGGGTGCCTGGTACATCGCCAATTTAGAGGATGAATTCGCCGGTAATAGAATAATGGTACTGGCCGCCTATAACGGCGGACGGGGCAATGTGCGCAAATGGCTGGAGGAAGATAAAATATCCGGCGGCATCTCCGACATAGCCGTGATCCCCTTCCCGGAAACCAAAAACTTTGTGCGCAAGGTGCTGTGGAATTACAAGGTATATACCTGGCTTTACGACAGGCAGTGATCAACATGTTCGTGTGCAGTCTTCGAATGACACGAAAGCCGCCGCAATAATTTGGCTGGTTAGATATACACTCTTGACAAACCGGGGACATAATCATATAATTTTATTTGCCATGACAAACTATGTCGGAGTGGCGGAATAGGCAGACGCGTACGTTTGAGGGGCGTATGGGCGACCGTGCGGGTTCAAGTCCCGCCTCCGACACCAGGAAAGCCCGATATAACGGGATTTGAGGCCAAACGTGAAATTAACACGTTCGGCCTTTTTGTTTCTGAACGTACGCGTAAAACGTATGCGTAGAAAACGTATCCGATAGAAACGTACGCGTGCCCTGTAAGTAAAATTACAGGGGGTTACAATCATGGCAAGACGGAGAAACTTACTGAACAGTGGTTTAGAGACTACTGTATAATGTTGGTGCGGGTTTAAGGCTATCGGAGTTGTTAAGTATCAGCATGGAAGATGTCGACCTGCAACAGTGAAGAATCAAAGTTATGGGCAAGGGTGCGAAAAAACGCTATGTATTTTTTAATACCATAACCAAAGACACATTAAAACGCTACATGGTTAAAACTGGACCTCCGGACTGGAGACGGGGACGTTAAATACCTGGACCCCGGTATTCCGGACCGGTATCGGAAACGCCATAGCTATTTAACGGAAAAGCGGGGAATTTTCGAGGACATCCAGCGAGCATTCCGGATTTGGGCCAGCCCTGAATCAACCCGCGCATCATGGATTTATCTTGACTTACCCAGATAAAGGGACAATATGCAATAGGCTTACCCTCATATCGTGCACTGAGCAGAAATAGCGTTTCCCTGTACTGGCTGCAAACGGGGTCCATGTATTCTTGATCACTGGCGTACTGCCAGTCCATAAAGTATACGGCGCAGCGGGCAGATTCCAGTTCCAAGCCTTCCGGCAAAAATGCCGCCGCTTTCGCTTCGTCCGTTTCATACTCCACAACCAGGGCATCTCCGGCAAAATGCCAGGGCGGTTCGGACAGCAGGCTGGATTTTCCCAAGGGGGTACGCGGCTGTGTATATCCTTTAAGCATAACTATTCTCCTTTATTTTTATTGGGAAACTTATTCATAATAATACTGGATACCCGCCGTGTTTTCTTGTATGATGTTGCTCTTTTATGCCATTTCGCAAAAGCTCTTACTTTGACAAAAAAGAAGTCCTGCAAGCCATATACTACGTTGCCGAAACATAATTTAAGAGCTTGTCAATTAAGCTAATATAGACTAAATTATCTAATTGAGGCAATGCCTTGCGAGCTATCAAACCCCATTTTATAGTAATATTCGTTTGCCTCGTACCACAACCGGATACCACACATTGTGAGGATATTCGAACGTAATTTAACTTTTAGCAAAAGAGGGTGTCGCAAAACTACTTTCTTAGAGTAGTAAGCGATACTCCCTTTCCTAAATTCAGCCAATTCCGATAATAATTTGATACCTTTATAAAAAGCTGCGGCACTATGAACTATTTAGCCCGTTGTACAACAGCCCCTTTTATTTTTGATAACTCCACCAAGCCACCGTAATATACATACAATAAAGCATTATTTAGTTTGAATGAAAATACATTCCTTTAAGCCAATATCCCCCAAAAATGATGAACAGACATATTGCTTTTAGAAAAAAGTAATAATAACAAGATATTTAAGGTAGGGAGGATCTTTATGAGAAAAATTGAGGATCTATTTAAAATAAGAGATAAACTTTTACTAGCTGCTTTTGCAGGTCCTATAGCAGCTTTAGCAGCCGACTTATCGCTGTATCTAATTAATCAAGCCATACCAGGCCAAAACGTAAATATGCCTCAAGTTACAATGGAATTTTTTTTAAATAATGAAGTTGCCCAATCTCTTTCAATAAAAACACTCGGCGTAATTTGGAGTACAATTGTTGGAGGAATTTATGCATTGCTTTATGTGGCAGCCCTGGACTTAACCGGATGGAATAATCTTTGGTTGAAAGCTATTATTATCGTTAATAGCATTTGGTTATTAGTTGCAGGGTTTATAATGAATTTATTAAATATTGCCGATTACGCCCGTAACGAACCATTATCTATAACTGCATTTTATATTGCTCATATACTGTTTGCCACTTACTTATATTTACTTGTTGATAATTTTGCTCAACAAAGTGTATTAAACAGAAACTACGTTGAAAAGCAATCAACCAATTTAGAAATATTCAATAAACATAAAATTAATAAAGATCGCTTAATTCTAAAACCAGCTAAAAAGATTTTACAACAGGATACAGATGTTCGTTTTGTTAAAACGATTAAACCTAAAAAAATAAAATAACACAAATAACTATTGTCCAGTGAGTTCGGAGCCAGTGATAGGATGATGTGCTATTGTCTTCTTTAACTACGATTTCTTAAGGAGCCACTAAAGCCCTCACTTAGACGTTGCCGGTAAAATTAAATACTCTTGTGCTCGTGAACATTTTAAGCGGGTAGGCTACCCATTAGCAATTACACTTCTTGGTTGCTATATGTTGTTTTTTTATAGGCTCAAATTGACTGTCAGGTAGACAGTCCCCCGTTTACTCCAATGAACTGCCCTGTTATACCACCTACGTTATCAGCTAAAAAGAACATGATGGACTCCACCACTTCTTCTATCTCAATCCTCCTGCCAATCGGAATATTAGAAATTGGTATCCTACCCCCTTCTGGTATTGTTCCTGCTTTTTCTGTACTTCCAGGTGCCACCATGTTTACTGTTATCCCGTATTTTATTTCTTCCAAGGCTAAAGTTTTTGTTAAAACTGTCAAGGCTGCTTTGTGCACCCCAAAAGGCCCAACACCTGCAACCCCTTTCAAATAATCATTTGATGATGCTCCAATATTTACAATGCGGCCAAATTTTTGCCGCCTCATAACAGGTATAACTAATTTCATTAATTGGAAAGGAACATTTAATATAATGTCCTGGGCTTTTTCCCATTCTTTCAAACTGCAATCATGTATTGTTTTATAAACATTTAAACCAACGTTATTAATCAAGTAATCTATCCTGCCAAATTCCTCGTATATATTATTAATATAGATGGGCAGTTTTACAATATCACAAACATCAAACTTCTCAATGTGATATCTAATATTCATCTTTTGTGCAATTTCCGCAAACTCTTCAGCTGCCTTTTCATCTTCATGATAAACCGTTGCTGTATTCACTCCAGCTTCAGCTAATCTGATAAATAAACCCTTGCCAATTCCTTTTGTAGCTCCCGTTATTACAGCTACTCTATTTTTCATATTATTATCCTCCACTCTGCCGCCTCCCGATTAAAGCATATTCTTATTTATTATAATATGTATTTTACATCCTTCAGCAATCATTATGCTACAATACAACCATACTGTTCACCGGCAAATCCCATGTTTTTTACTTAAGGTTCTGTGTACTTTTTATGACAGCCCGCTTGATATTGCAACATATAAATGTTGCTTACAGTACCATTGGCATCACCCACTCAAAAAGAAAAATCCCGTATTTCTACGAAAATTTAAGTCTAATTGTATTACAGTATGCCTGTATAATACAATAAATCTCGCCAATAGAATGCGACAGATTATGGCCTTTATTTAAATAGAATTTTAAAATATAATAGCCATAAGTTAGATATTCTGACAATATGTTTAAGGGAGAGAAAAATATGATAGCATTTTGCGGAATAGATTGCACGAAATGCGAAGCTTTCACTGCAACACAGAAAAACGATGATAAGCTACGCGCCAAGGTTGCCAAAAACTGGTCAAATCACTATAACGTTAAAATACTGCCGGAACAAATTAATTGTAGTGGTTGTTTATCGGATGGTATTAAGACATATCACTGTGAGTATATGTGTAAAATTAGAAAGTGTGCAAAAGGGAGAAATCTACAAACATGTTCTAAATGTAATGATTATGCATGTAGTAAGCTTGATGAGGTATTTAAATACGTTCCGGATGCAAAAAAGAATTTAGAGTATAATTTAGAGTATATTAAAACAAAAAGTGAATAATTTTTATTTTATACCATCTCCTGTTCATAAGAATTTAAAAAACCACCGCATACCGAACGATACACACGGTGTGTGGCAGGGAGACTACTCAGCTAATGGATAGCCTCCCTACCCTACCCGACGATTTCTCGCTTTCATATTTTCACAGACTCTCTTACCCTTAGACTTGCGACATGTACATTTAGCACCTTATTCTTTACTGACGGCAGATTAGGCTGGATTCAACAACTTGTGTTATCCAATAAATTGTATCAACTCCTTGTTGAATTTGTCACGCTCATCGTAAAATAATCCGTGGCCACTGTATTTAAACGGTACAAGCTTGGAATTTTTTATTCCCCGGTTTTGTGCTTCGGCCAGAGGGAAAAGACAAACTCTGTCATGAATACCGTGAAGAATTAATGTAGGAACGTTTATTTTTCCGAGGTCGGAAAATAAGCCTTCTTCGTCCAACCAGGAGAATGCAACCGCTGCGGTGGCCCAACCTGCCGCCTGAAGTCCTAATTGAAAAAACCAAGCCGAGAAAGGCTTAGTCACATACTGGAAAAAAAACATATTTCCGAATTCCTGCAACATATTAGGACGGTCTTCACATGTTCCCTGAATGATCTTATTTACGTCTTCTTTTGTTAAACCATAAGGGAAATATGGACGCTGAATAAGACTGGGAGCCGCAGCCGCAAAAAGGGCTAGCCTGGATACCCCATATCCATTGTGACGGGCCATATATCGAATGGCAATAGCTCCCCCCGTAGAGTGCCCTCCGAGTGTAAAATCACGTAAGTTGAGTGCTTCAACCACACCTCGAATATCATCTGCCATTCGATCGTAATTGTAGCCTCTCCAAGGTTTATCGGATTTACCAAATCCTCTGCAATCCATTCCGATGCAACGATATCCCATTTGGGGAAGCTTATTAAACTGATATTCGAACATTTTATAATTTGCCGGCCAACCGTGTATAAATAAGATTGGCTTCCCATTCCCCGGGTTAAGGTCTTCCACGTAAATATTCACATCTTGTTCTACTCTAACAAAGTAACCCAAGCTAATCCCCCCATTTTGCAACAGTTCCTTTAGAATATATTATTCAGTTGGACAAAAACGGGTGAGATCTTTTAGCCCGCGGATTGTTCAATGCAGCAAGAAATAGTGAAGAAATATATTTCAATTTGAATGTCCCTCTCCAAGCGATCAGAGCGCATTTGCATTATCAACAAAAAATCTTCACTTGATTCAAAAAACTATTACCAGAGAATAATAGATCAATAGTTTAAGATGACAGCGGATGTGCAATATTACTGAAGATACCTTTTGCTACGAATAAAACGCCACTCAATACCAGGATGAGGAAAATCTTATTAAAATATAAAATAATATACCGTTTTGCATATGAATAAATAATTTCATACATGCTAAACGTAAAGCGCAAAAATTATTATGTAAAGGTGTTTAATTTGGAAGTCAATTGGACGGGTTTATTGCTTATATTTATACTCATATTATTTAATGCTTTCTTCGCTGCCAGTGAAATAGCTGTGCTTACCACACGACGGGTAATAATAGAACAACTAAAAAATGACGGAAACAAATCGGCTCAAGTACTTATCGGGTTAATCGAAAACCCCAGCCTTTTTCTGGCAACCATTCAGGTTGGTATAACACTGGCCGGATTTTTGGCCAGCGCAACTGCTGCGGTTGGTTTATCAACAGCTATGGCACGTGAACTTAGGGAAATCGGCATTCCGACAGGTATCTCCAACACTCTGGGGGTATTAATCGTCACGGTAATCATCTCTTACATAACATTGGTTTTCGGGGAACTGGCACCTAAGCGTCTGGCCATGCAGTGGTCCGAAAAAATTGCATTGGCAGCGGCAAGACCTATCAACCTCATCGCCAAAGCAACCATCCCATTAACACGTTTTTTGACTTTTTCCACAAACGTAGTTGTAAGGTTGCTGGGCGGGAATCCCCAGCAACGAGAAAAAGAAATAACGGAAGAAGAAATTCGGCTCTATATTACAGAGCACAGAACCCTCCCGGAAGAAGAAAAGCGTATGATTGAAGCTGTCTTTGATTTTGGCGATCGGATTGTGCGGCAGGTTATGGTACCAAGAACCGAAATTTTTTATTTAGATGCCGATGAAAGCATTAAAGAGGCTCTGGAAAAGGCTTGCAAAGTCTGTTACTCTGCATTCCCGGTATATAAGAGTAATTATGAAAATGTAGTTGGCATGATCGGAATTCACAATCTGGCTTGTGAGTTCTTAGTGAATCAGAACCGCAAGGTGGAAGACATTATGTCATCAACTTTGCTTGTACCTGAGACCAAGCATACAGTGGAATTGTTAAAAGAGTTTCGACAGAAAAAGTTGGGTATGGCTGCCGTTGTAGATGAATATGGCGGCATTGCAGGGATAGTAACTCTCGAAGACCTGGTGGACGAAATAATAGGCGATATTATTGAAGACCAAAGTCACATTATCAAAACTTCGGAGGGTCAGTGGTTAGTGGAAGGTGATACACCAATTGAGGATATCATAGAAGCACTTGACTTAAAAAGCATCTCACCTGATGCTGAATATGAAACAATCGCCGGGTTTATGCTTGAAAAATTGGGACACCTGCCTGTAAACGGCGAAACTTTATCTTGGGCTGGATATATGTTTCAAGTAAGAGAAATGGGCAATAGAAGAATAAAAAAGGTGCTAATCAGCTCCAAATCGTAATTACAATCGTATCGCACATTGCCAAAGACGTATCCGGTTGCGAGTGGGCGAGATAAAGGACAAAATCAGGGGCTTACCTGCTATAATAGGAACCAGTGGGTTTTAGAGCGGTCATATTGACCGGTTGAGGGTTTTGTTTAAATTAGTTAACCTGCTAATATATATGATAATATAAATAACAAAGCAAAAGCCCAAAAATATATTTTGAGGGGGATTGGATAAGTTACTATGGATGACGGATTGTCATTCAGTATTATAACCGCGCTTCAAATAATATTGGCTCTATTTCTAGTACTTTTAAACGGCATCTTTGTGTCCGCCGAATTTTCATTCGTCAAGGTTAGACCTACGCGATTGGCACAACTGGTGGAAGAAGGCAACAAAGCGGCTAAAACCGCCCAGTGCTGTGTTAAAAACATTGACGCCTACCTATCGGTATGTCAGCTCGGCATTACCGTTTCCAGCCTTGGCTTGGGCTGGCTGGGTGAACCGGTAGTAGCCAAACTCCTTGAGCCGCTGATGTTCTTATTGGGCATCACCTCCGCGACTGCTATTCACTCCATTTCCTTTGTCATAGCTTTCTCTTTGGTTACTTTCATACACGTGGTTTTTGGCGAACTCGTGCCTAAATCACTGGCCATCCAGCGGGCTGAGACAGTCACCTTGTGGCTGGCAATGCCTATGCGGTTTTTTTATCTCATCTTTTACCCGGGCATTGTAGTATTCAACGGCACCGCCAACCATATTTTAAAACTTTTTAACGTAAAGCCCGCCAGCGAACATGAGGAAAGTCACAGCGAGGAAGAACTGCAAATGCTGGTGCAGGAAAGTTACCGCGGCGGACACCTGGATAAAGAAGAATGGCGACTGCTGCAAAACGTATTTGATTTTGAAGATAAAGTGGTGCGGGATGTAATGGTGCCCAGACCGGAGGTAGTATACCTGGATTTGACCAAGTCTATTGAAGAAAATATAGACATTGCCAGGAGATCCGGTCATACCCGTTTTCCCCTTTGTGAAGGCGACCGGGATAATGTGTTGGGGTTAATCCATATTAAAGACCTTTTCCGTTTAGAAGCAGAGGGAGGTTTAAATAACGTGCGCCGCAATATTATGCTGGTACCTGAAGGTATGCCGCTGGGGCAACTGTTGCATAACTTCCAACAGCAACATCAACATATGGCTTTGGTTGTAGACGAATATGGAGGAACCGCCGGTATCATCACGATGGAAAACATACTGGAGGAACTGGTGGGAGAAATCCAGGATGAATTTGACCAGGAACAGCCGCAAATTATTACTGAGGATGAAAAAACCTACCTGGTAGACGGTCGGCTGCTATTGGATGAGGCCGCACAAAAATTTAACCTGCCGGTAAAGGATGAGCAGGAATATGATACCCTTGCCGGGTATATGTTCGGCCGTCTGGGCAAGAGACCTCGAGTCGGTGACACCGTGGAGTTGTCTGGGTTTAAGCTCGAAGTTGCGGAGATTAATCGCCTCAGTATTCGCCGCATCAGGCTGCGCATACTGGATGATACGGAATTGATTAATCAAGCAGTATAAGTCGGTAGTCCATCATTTTCACTGCCCCACTAGCAACCATCAGCAAATTTAAAAAAAGAAGCCCGACTGGATTGCGAGTTGGGCTTCTTTTTGTTTTAGTTATTGTTCATACCCGCGACAATCGCTGCCGATTGTATTTACCCGGCACTTCCGCTGCTTGTTCAGTACTCAATTTGCAAGAAGTAACGAGGAAAAAGTTATGTACATGTAACCGGCAATACCGCGGCAGAAACTGCCGGCACCGCAGTTTTGGTTAATTGTACCACAGTTATAATCCTTTATAGTAATTTTTTGTTCAACACCCGCCACCAAAGCTTCACATCAAAGCTTAACAGCAAGCCTCCACCGACCGACAGACAGCAGGCATCAGACAACGGTCGCGCCAAAAATAAAAATATGCATTAAAAGCTTTTTAAGTTATATACTAAACTTATATTTTGCTTTAAAGTAGCATAACGTTGCCTATTAGACCGCCCAGTCTTATGCCACCCGCTAAAAATACCTGTTTGTTAGAAGGTGACTCCATGTTTAGGAATGTGCCGCCCGGCATACAATGTGCAATAACAGTGCATGTTCAGACTTTAGATAAATCCACAACCAATGACAGAATCAGAAGTCTTTTTAAGGATTTACTTTTTAATGATTTAGATATGGCAGAAAAGATATTTAGGTACGGTAAAACGAAAAATTGGCTTCATCCGGTGCCCAGGTACGAAATCATAAGATCATAACTGTTCAGAAAGGTTGTAAGATATTTTATGGATAGAACATTTAGAGGAGCAATAGCTGGAATTATCGGCGGGTTATCTATGGAACTATGGGACTTATTTTCTTATTATTACTTGGACTTCGGCTCATTTCGTTACCTTGACTGGGCCGCAATGATGATCTATGGAGAACCACCTCAAAGTATTTATGAAACTATAATGTCCTTTACTATGCAAGTAATATGGGCCGGATTATTGGGTATTATTTTTGCCTTCTTTATACCAATAATCAAATCCAGGGGTTATTTACTAAAAGGTATATTTTACGGTCTGATAAGTTTTTTTATTATTTATACGATTCCAGTATTATACCAAGTTCCTCACTTGCATGAGACAGGATCAAACACACAGTTTTCTCATTTTATCGGATCTATAATATTCGGCGCAGCAACTGCAGCCTCTCTTCGCTGGCTAGATAAAATCAACAGGGTCAAGATTTAGTTAATATCCTTACCGATAATGAATAATAGCATCGTGATCACCAAAATTGATATATTACATAATTGCGCAACTGACATCGGCTGACAATCTCTCCGCATTTATTCCACGGAACACATTATTTACTAAAATTCTTTATCATAGAATAGCAACTTTTTAAGCACCATATATGCATAGCTAAAAAACATAAGGGAGTGTTGTTATGAGATTATCGGCTCATGAAGTGCACGATCTGCATGAACTAACGATGAGTTGTGTTAATTCCATTACAAACATGGCTTGCTTTGTTAATCAAGCTCAAGATCCGCAGCTTAAAGCCTTACTTCTAAAACATTTTCCTTTCCATGTGCAGGATTACAATATTAAAGTAGACCTGCTGCAGAAGGCGGGAATATCCACTCAACACTTGTCTGTACCACAAATGCAACAGATTAATTCAATCCAAAGCCAACCAATAAACCCACAACCAGTAACCCCCAGGGTAAACGTTCAGCAATTTAATGATAGAGAAATTGCTACCGCTTATTTATTAACACTAAAACGTGCCGGTCGCGAATATGCATGGGCCGCAATGGAATCTTCAAATGCGGAAATCCGCTCATTCCTTGAAAACGCTTTTCAGATGAGCTCCCATCATGCTTTTGAAGTGTGGCAATACATGGCAAACATGGGATACTATCCTGTTGAACCGGCACAGCAGTCAAGTTTAAACCTATACGGACAAACCTATCAACAAGTTCCGTATCCTCAGAATCAAATAGGATTAACTTAAAAACTACGCTGAGGTCTCAAAATGCCTAATCAGAAACTAAGTCCCATAAGGAAACAACCGTTATGACGACACTCCTTTTTGTTTCCGCTTTATTATAATTTTCGACAATTTTTTCTATTACCTGTGCATAACTTTTCCGGGTCCGATGGTGGCCAACCGAAAAAATGTGTATTCATATTGTCATAACTGCCCGGTCGGTTTATAATAAATTCGTAGCATGGCAGGATGGTAATTAGGGCAAAGTCTAGAATTTTACGATAGTATTGCAGTATGGAATCGGTGTTTTGATCTGAGCCGGTTATTCATACATTGCCTTTGCATACCCCTGCGGGGGTGTTTTTTTGTTATTAAGCAGTCTTAAAACCCTCTGCCCTATGCATCATAAGCCACGCTGCGTCTTTCGGAGCGTGTTTTTTTGTTTTTAGGTACGTTATTAAAGACAAGGAGGCGATATTAAACAGTATCAAGCATTATTAGCGCCAACGAATGTTACAATATTGCTTGCATATAACGCAAATCATCTATGATAGTTGATTATCTATGTTAGTTTGATTTATTAAATGAAACGTTTGCAGGCAGATTAATTTCAATTAATTAATCTATAATCATACGGGAGGATAGTAGTATGGTAATTAACCAGGCGGTTTTGACCCCGCGCAAGCAAACTATTGAAATAGGTATTATCGGTGGGCCCTTTGACCGCATTACCACAATATTGGAGGAATTTGAGCCGGGGCAAAAAGATTTTATCGTTTACCCTCAGGATTTTAGCGTGGAACCCCGAACGGTAGCCAGTGTTGAAGAAGGGGAAGTAGAAGTTACCGTTCCGGCCCGCCTGCACACCTCGGTACTGGATATGAACAGGTTCAATACCACCCGTCCCGGCGGAGGCGGCATCGGCTTTGCCGTAGGTATATACTTTAGGGTACGGGTACGGGCCACCAAAAGACCCGACATAGTGGTTAAAGGACAGCGCACGCTTATTGTCGGACACTTTGCCCGGGTTTTCAAGGAGATTCTGGGCTACACCGGCGGCCTGGAAATCGAGCTGTATGACCACGGACGCCGCCATGTGGGTATGGGTTCCTCCACGGGATCCATGTGCGCAGCCTGCGTCGGAATTAACGAAGTGCTGGGACGGCCCTTCAATAATCGGGAACTGCGACGCATTCTGGGCTTTAACGCCTGTGAGGAAAGCCCACTGAATAATGCCTGCCTGATTCGCGGCTTTGAGACCGGCCTGGGGGCAATGACCGGCATCAACGGCGGCATGGTGCTGGGCACCGATGATATGGAGCTGATTTATCGCATCGCCTTACCCGACACCCGGGCATTGATTGTCATCCCCGATGTGCCCACCCTGGAAGATGAATTTACCGGCAAGGACACCGCCGCTCAATCGGAAGTGGAACTGCTTATGCGCCGGGCCAGGTACCTGGACAACCTGCAGTGCGGCACCAAATCGCAAATCGTTTTACTGGACCTGCTGCCCGCTATGGTCAGAGGCGATCTTAAAGGGATAGGCAACGCGATCTTTGACCTGGCTTTTCTGGGCTCCAAACGGGCCGAATGCGAGCAGCACGGGCTGAGCGGCGCGCCCATTTACCGGTACATCGGCAGCCTGAGGCAAATCGGTGCCGAGGTGGTGGGCATGAGCTCAGTAGGACCCACGGTTTATGCGTTAACCCGCAATGATGAGGTTTACCGGCGCATGTTAAAGTTTTTGGCAGCGGAAAATGTACCGGCCAACAGAATTATCGAAACGCATATAGATAACACCGGCGCACGGGTGTTGGAAAGCGGCAAAGAAAGGACTTATCAGCATGAAGGATGGTTGCAAAGTTAAAATATGTGGGATTACCAATGTTGGAGATGCACTGCTGGCCGCCGGAGAAGGGGCGGATTACCTGGGAGTGGTGGTAGAAGTGCCCTACTCTCCCCGCTCTCTCACTGTTGAAGGGGCCCGAGAAATCTTTTCCCGCGCCCCCCGGCCCGCAGTGGCACTGGTGTACCAGATATCCACGGAGCGGATTCAGTATTTGGTGGAGTCATTGCATCCCCATGCCTTGCAATTTCTTAACCCGGCGCAAAAAATTATCACCTGGTGTAAAAAGGAGTTCCCCCGGATTGAATGCTGGCAGTCCCTGCACCTGCCCCCTGCAGGCGAAGGGTCTAACCGGGAATTTATATCGGCGCAGATAAGGGCCGGCTGCGCGGCGGGTGCCGATGTAATTGTCCCGGATACGGCGGCAGTGGTAGACGGTACGCAAAGGTATGGCGGCACGGGCCGGGTAAGCGACTGGCAGATAGCACGGGAACTGAAAGAAGACTGCCCGGTGCCCGTGTTTTTGGCGGGAGGAATCGACCCGGCCAATGTCGGAGCGGCCATTAAAGCAGTGAACCCGGACGGCATTGATCTCTGCTCGGGAGTTGAGGCACAGCCGGGCAAAAAGAGCCCCGATAAACTTAAAGCCTTGATGCAGGCAGTCAGGGAAGCTAATAACGAAAGGAATGGACAAGGATGAAAGCAGCCGTAGTACATGGTATGAACGATATACGCATTGAAGATGTGCCCCGTCCCCGGCCCGCTCCCGGGGAAGTGATCATCAAAGTGCGGGCTGCGGGGATTTGCGCCACTGATGTTAAAATGCTGCTGGGCCAGGGATTGCCCAAGAACTTGCCCACCATTTTGGGCCACGAGGTTGCGGGAGAAATATACGAAATAGGCCGCGGTGTGTCGGAACTTATCCCGGGGCAACGGGTGGCCGCTTACCCCATTGCAGTATGCGGCGATTGTTTTTACTGCCGCCGGGGAAGGCATAACCTTTGTGAAAGTGAATTCGGGCTGGGGCACGGCGCTGACGGCGCCTTTGCCGAGTTTGTGCGCATCCCGGGTCAAATAGTGGCCATTGGTGGAGTCAGTGAGCTGAAGCCGCAGATCTCCTTCGAACAGGCGGCCCTAGCCGAGCCCCTTTCCTGCTGCCTGGCCGCGGCCAGAACGGCGGATATAGCCGCGGGGGACGTGGCAGTTGTAATCGGCGCCGGCCCAATGGGACTGTTTCACCTGAAAGCGGCGCAATGGGCAGGTGCGCAGGTGATTATGGCCGATGTACTGGAAGAGCGGTTGAACACAGCCCGCCGCATGGGGGCGAACTATTGCATCAATACCAACAATAGTGATTTAGTGTCCCGGGTTGGGGAAATTACCGGCGGACGGGGTGCCGATCTGGTAATTGCCGCATTGGGTATCCCTGCGATAATGGAAAAGTATTTACCTGCCGTGCGCAAGGGCGGCATATTCAATATATTCGGCGGGCCGCCGGCGGGGCAGCCGCTTACCATAGACCCTCGCTGGCTGCACTACGGGGAAATTACCCTTACCGGCACCTTCGCCTCAACTCCGGCAGACTTTCATCTCGCTCTGGAGCTGATTACCAGCGGAGCTATTGAAGTTGAGGACATGATTTCCCACCGCTTCAGCCTGTATAATCTTTTGGACGCGGTGGATCAAGTAAAGCAGCAAAAAATGATTAAAGGCGTTGTGCTGTTCAGCTAGCGCTTTGATGAAAGGGGATTTTCAAATGGACGGCATGCAAATGCGCCTGCGCAGAATATTTCGCGGCGAGACCGGGCGCTCGCTGGTAGTGGCCGTGGATCACGGCATGGCGCTGGGACCCATGACGGGCCTTCTAAACATTAAAGAGACCATTGACCGGTTGGATGCCACGGGATTGGTGGATACCTGGCTGTTAACCAAAGGGATTTTCAAATATGCCTTTAATCCCCGGGGCTGCCCGGGTACCCTGCTGCGCATCAGCGGCGGGGCCACCATTGCGGGACCGGAACTGACCAGGGAGGGGCTCACCGGCACGGTAGAAGAAGGCCTGGCGCTGGGGGCTGACGGAGTAGCCGTGTCGGCTTTTATTGGTTCTCCCTATGAGCATGAAACGCTAATTAACCTGGCCGGGGTAGCCGGGCAGTGCCACCGCTGGAATATGCCCTTGCTGGGTGTGGTGGGAGTAGGCAAAATCAACGAGGACAAAAAGCAAGACCCCCGCTTCATCGCCCTGGGCGCCAGAGTAGCGGCAGAGCACGGCGTCGACCTGGTAAAAACCTATTATACCGAAAGGAATTTTGACCGGGTAGTGGCGGGTTGCCCCGTGCCGGTGCTCATTGCCGGCGGCCCCAAGTGTGAAACCGACCTGGACACTCTGAAAATGGTGCACGGCGCCATCCAGGGCGGGGCCCGGGGCATTGTTATGGGAAGGAATATCTGGCAAAGCCCCCATCCCGAGGCGCTGCTGGCCGCGGTAGACGGTATTATCCACCGGAATCTGGCCGCACAGGAGGCATTCGAACTGCTCGCGGAAAGGCAAAATAACGAATAGTCGTTAAGCAAACCTTTATACACCAAGGCCATTAAACGCCCGGCTAAGAAACGCAGCACCTCTATTTAGAGGTGCTGTGCTTTTTAGCCAATCCCCACAACACTGAAAAACTAACTCTCACCATTCTTGCTGCCATTGGATTTTTTCCGCCTTCTGCTGCCCGGCAGGTCTTCCAGATAAAAAGGCAGAACCGCCAATGTAACATTCCTTTTATCAAACAGGGATCTAGCAATAAAAATACTGGTGTTGTTATGCAGCAATACTTCCCATCTCTTTGATACAATAAACTGGGGCAATAATACGGTTATCATATCTCCCTGTTTGGATGCATGTTCTTCAGAATCAATAAATTCCACAAGCGGGCCGATAATCTCTCTAAATGGAGAAGGCTTAACAAACAGCTCAACATCTGTTTTGAGTTTCGACCATTTCTGTCTCAGTTTATCGGCCTCCCCTTCGTATGGTTCAACGTGGAAGGCAACGACATTGGCTGTAAGGCTTCTGGCATACCTTAAGGCCAATATGACCGAACCGTTAAGACTGGCGATCGGTATTATAAAATGATGTTCATATTTGGCGTCAAGGGACATATCGCTCAAGTGCTCATTGGGAATGTCCAATTGCTTGGCTATAACATTATAGTGGTTCTTTACCTTTAACATCAAAGCAACAAGTATTGGAATCACCAAGAATACTATCCAGGCTCCCGCAGTAAATTTCTCAAAGCCAATAATAATTACCGCTACCAGGGTAATCACCGCACCCACACCGTTAATGATGGCCTTAATATACCAACCTTCAGGTTTTAAGCGAAACCAGCGAAACAGCATGCCAAATTGAGCAAGAGTAAACGAAGTGAACACACCTACCGCGTATAATGGTATAAGCAAGTGTGTATCACCATGAAAAAGAACAACCAGCAGTATGGCCATTAAACCCAGTGCTATGATGCCATTGGAGTAATTCAGCCGGTGTCCCCGCAGGGTAAACTGCCTTGGAGCGTAACCATCGCGTGCAATAACGGAAAACAGGGTTGGAAATCCGGCAAAGGCTGTATTGGCGGCCATTGCCAAAAGAATTGCCGTGGTACTCTGAATGATGTAGTACATCACCCCCCTGCCAAATACATCCGTGGCAATCTGGCTGATCACGGTTTGCTCGGCAGACGGTACGGGATGGTAAATTGTGCTTAGATGGACAATTCCACCAAACGTCAGAAGCACCGCACATGCTAATAGAATATAAGCTTTTTTAGCATTTTTGGCAGCCGGCTCTTTGAAATTAGGCGCTGCATCAGCGATGGCTTCAACTCCGGTCAAAGCGGCACACCCGGAGGAAAATGCCTTAAGAAGCAAAAAGATTGTAACCGCCTGTGTGCCAAATGCTATATCCGATACTTGCGTGTTGGGCAAACCGGCAATATTATCCCCGCCTTTTAAGATACCTGTGAATATAAGTGTTAAAATAGCCACCATAAAAGCATAAGTTGGAAGACTAAACCACCTGGATGATTCTCTTATACCTCTTAGATTGCCAATAACCATAAGAGTAATTATAGTTATGGCTATGGCCACCCGATGTGTCTGCAGCAAAGGAAAAGCTGAAATAATTGCAGCTGTTCCAGCACAGATACTAACAGCCACAGTTAAGATATAATCGATGGATAGGGAAGCCCCCACAATTAGACCGTAAATAGGTTTAAGGTTTTCCCTGGCAACGATATAAGCCCCCCCACCTCCGGGGTATGTTGCAACAATTTGACGGTAGGAGACGGTTAATACCAATAAAAGAAAAATTATAACTCCAGCGATTTCAGGTACCCATAAATATGAAAGCATACCAATTGCCGGTATTAAAGCCCAGAGGATCTCATCCACCGCATAAGCTACAGAAGAGATGGCATCGCTTGCCAGTATTGGCAGGCCCCAAAAAACACTAAATCTTTCATTGCCGAGTTGATTTGTTTCAATCTTTGAACCCAGTATACGGCGACCTAATCCGCCAAACATTTTTCTCCCTACTTTCAGCTATATTTGTAATTGTGAGCACCACTAGCGGAAATAAACAGATAAACCTAAAGGTTGATTCGCCAAAAAACTAAATCCATAATTATAATTTACTTATATCCCTTACCTAATGTACACCTCCCTTAATAGACTCCTTAATAACCTGAAGCTTAGTTTTACCAAAATAAAAAGCCCTGTTGAACAGGACTTTTTAAACAGCACAAATAAGCCAGGCGTTAAAATAATTTTAACAGCACCCGGATTAGACCGTTTAGCCCCTTTCAACGCTGACGAGGTTAGCTGACGGATTCGGGTCGAAAGAGTAACCCTACCCACACAAGTGAGATTCACCCCCAAAAGTTGGTTCCCCCGCTCCAATTGGATTAAGCGTATTAATTTTTAAATTTATATTATCAATACAATAATACTCGTTGGTATAAGAACTGCAATCTGTATTTTAGGTCAATTTACTGTAAAATTTTTAAAAAAAATCATTAAATCTTGGCCAATGCAGGCTTTATTGAGATTATCTATTTTATTAGTTTAATAATTTGCCACTTAATCAATAATCATCCAATAAAAATGACCAAATACCATAATCGAATTTTTTTATTGCCGAATTACATTTTTTTAGTATAATAAGTAATTAGCTGCTTAAATCATCATTGTAGAATGGAAGGATGGTAAGTTTATGGCATTATTGGTTTTTTTGACACTGTTGCCAATTATGTTTATTGTGTATTTAATGATCAGAAGACAATTGCCGGCAGATGTCAGCGGTGCGGCAGGTTGGGTATTGACAATCATTATTGCTTTACTTTTTTTTAACACCTCACTTGAGGTTAGCCTCAAGTCCAGTCTGGCCGGTCTCGTTTCTTCCTTTCCTGTTTCCGTCATGGTTCTGGCCTCAATTTTTCAAATAACCTTTATGCAGGCTACCGGTGCTCTGCAAAGAATCGTAGTATTCATTAAAACACTGGCCCCTAATAATAAAGCAGCTCAAATTATGCTGCTCAATGTAGGTGCGGGAACTCTTTTAGTATCTATTGGCGCAACTCCCGTATCCATTTTGCCTCCTATTTTATTGGCTCTGGGTTACTCTACCTTTGTTGCAGTTGCCCTGCCGGCAATTGGCTTTGATGCTTTGTGTACTTTTGCACTGCTCGGTGCCCCACTGGTTGTCTTTGGAGACTTAACCGGTACTCCACTGGTGGAGTCGGCCCAGGTGTTTTCCAAATTCCTGCCGGTTATATCTACCTTAATTGGCTTTGGCATGTTGTGGATTGTAGGCCGGTTCAAACTAATTAAGGAAGGGTTTATACCCTGCATCCTGGCCGGAGTGACCAACGGTGGTGTCGCCATTGCCATGAGTTATATTCCCTTCCTGAGTTCAGGAGTGGTATTAACGGGTGTAGTTGCAGGTATTTGCACAATTTTAATGATGCTTGTCTATTTAATAATCACCGGACAGCCAATTATTGACCGGTCTAATTTAACTAAAGAAGACCGGAGTATAGAAAGGGAGATGTCTTTATTAACCGCGCTTTCTCCCTGGTTGGTTTTAGTTTGCATATTATTAGCGCTCAATTTTTATAAACCAATATTTGATCTGTTATTTAACAGCATAGCCATGCCGATTGCCATCATTCCCGGCCAAATTATTAAAACCAGGATGCTCTGGAACGCATACACCTGGGTATTTATTAGTACCGTCTTAGCGGCTTTATTCATTAAACCTTCCGGCAAAGCCATCAAAGAAACCTGGTCCAAATGGATAACCCGGGCTCCCAGGCCAACTATTGCAGCAGGTGTGTTTTTCGCCATAGCCTTTGTATTAAACAACTCTGGTGTGCAGAACACGGGTGATGTTTGGAAGGTTACTAACCCCGATTCAAATATGATTGCTGTTTTAGCCCAGGCGTCGGCAAACACCTTCGGCTCCCTGTATCCGTTTGTCAGCAGTTTTCTGGGGCTGTTTGGGGGCTTTGTAAGCGGCAGTGAGGCATCAACTATTGCCATGTTCACCAAATACCATTTATTAACTTCAGAAATGCTCCATGCCGACCCCCTGATAGTAATCGCGGCAACCGCCATAGGTGGAGGATTGGCCAGTGTAATATCACCGGCCAAATTGCAGAACGCTGCTGCTACCATTGATGCGCTGGGTATAGAAAGCCAAGTTATTAAAACGGCATTTACAATCTCTATACTGTTAACAACCGCTTCCGCTATAATGGCGATGCTGTTTGTATAAAAAATGCTTCGCAACATTTTACATTTTTAAGTTAACCTGATATTATAAGCTTTAGCTTATTACCAGAAAATAGTTCTGCAGCGGAAATCTTTGAGTAGCATGAGGTATTTATGAAATACAGATTTGTGTTTAACTTGCTTCAATTATTTTTGGCGGCTCTTTTAATAACCGCTCTCCCACAAACTGCGATAGCAGATTCAAACAAGCAAGGTCATTTTATAATTCTGGTAGTTGATCAGATTAGTTTGGAGGATTTAACCAACTCCGACTTGCCGCATTTTAAGACTATCATTAAAGAAGGCGCCATTGCGGTTATGAACACCTCCACCGGTGGTGCTCAAACACCGGACAATTCTTTTGTAACCATTGGCACAGGAAACAGGGCCGTTGGGTATCCCGCCGCCTCTCAGGCTTTTAACGCGAAAGATGAACTAAACGGAGAACCTGTAACAGGCATATACATGCGTCGTACTAATAACGTAGAAGTAAACCCGGAAAATATTATAAGCCTTACAGTGGAACAAATTAAAACATTAAATGAGGATCAGCACTATACTGTGGATATTGGCGCACTGGGCGAAGCATTACACAGAGCCGGCATAAAGACCTCTGTGATCGGAAATTCAGACATGCCCCCGGAGGACGCAATTTTCCCCAAGTATATTTATGGCCGCCAGGCCGTTACACTCCTGATGGACAATCGGGGATTGGTGGACTACGGTGATATTTCCAACAATACAAATATCACGGATTATACAGCTCCTTTTGGAATACGTGCCAACGAGGAAAAAATCGTCGACCTATTTCGGCAGCATTACGCTCATAGCCAGGTCCTGTTAATTAATTTCGGTGATACCTCCAGAACGGCTGTTTACGCTTCCGCACCGGGGGAAAAAACGGCCAATCACCATTTACAGCAGTCTTTAATCAGGGCCGACAATTTATTGGGGCAGCTGCTAAAAAATATTAACTTAAATAAAGATTGCCTGGCAGTGGTGGCACCAACTCCATCAACAATCAATAAAAATTTAAAAGACACGCTTACTCCCGTCATCCTTACCGGTTCCGGTATTGCACCCGGTTTGCTTACATCAAGTACAACACACCGTCGCGGCATTGTAGCTAATATTGATCTGGCATCAACTGTTTTAAAATACTTTTATATTGACCGGCCTTCCACCATGATTGGCGAATCTATATCCGTTGAGAACGCAGATCAAAATGAAAAACTAAGGTTTATGACAGACTTAAAGGCTAAGCTGGTAAATAACACCATACGACGGGTGCCCATATTAAGTACGGTTGCTTATTATATTCTGGCCGTATTGGCATTCAGCTTAGTTTTATCTGTACTGCGCCTTTTTAATGTGGATATTTCAAACATTTTAAAAAGAACCCTTTTTTACAATTTTTTAGCCATCCTTACCCTTCCGCTGGCACTTTTAATTATGGGTACATTTGGTGCAATTAATATTTTATTATCTTTCATTACTCTGGTTGCGATTGTAATTGTATTGACTGTGATCATGAGCTTTCTTTATAAACATTTTAATATAGAAACGTCCATTTTATTTATTTGCTTGTCCTTTCTGATATTATTATTTTTTGATTTGTTTACAGGGGCTAATATAATTTTAAATTCACCCCTGGGTTACGACCCACAGCGTGGTGCCCGTTTTTATGGTATCGGCAACGAATTAATGGGAGCTGTCATCGGCGCCTCCACCCTGGGTCTGGCTGCTTTCCTGGATCTGAAACGATTCCGTGGACAAATTGCCATGGTAGGCTTGGTTATGGCCGGTATTTTACTGATCATGGTCTTTCCAGGCCTGGGGTCTAAAGCCGGTGCATCCATTTCTGTCACAGCAGCCTTTGTAACACTATTTTGGCTAAGCATGGGTTATCGTACCGGCAAAAAACAGCTGCTTATTGTTATTGCCGCAGTTTTTTCCGTCCTCGCCTTCATCTCTATCGCCGATTCGTTGGGGGTGCCTAAAACCCATGTAGGCAGGGCCATTAAGGATATTCAGTCAAGCGGTTTAACCAGTATGCTGGACATTATTGTGCGAAAGCTGGAAATGGATTTAAGGTTAATGCGTTATTCCTACTGGAGTGGTGTATTGGTAGCTTCCATATTTTTAATGCTGCTTATGTTTAAATTCAGGCTAAATTTTTTAGAGCATTTACGCATTAATACTCCCAATATATTAAACGGTTGCTATGCGGGATTATTTGGAGCAGCGGTTGCCTTGTTTACAAATGATGCCGGCATAGTCGCAGCGGCTACGGCTGTTATCTACCCCGTTTTCAGCCTCCTTTTATTTAACCTTTATCCTAGTCATTATAACGAATTGGAGTAACCAGCTATTGATATACTTGACCTTGCCAAAAGCGGCAGGGGTTTAATTGCGGCAAGCCCATTATTTATCAGCTATATTTGCCGACTGAATTTGCTATATGATGCCGGGAACATGAAACTTATTCTTTAAATAATACCGGGAATAAATTACCCCCAGCGGGTTATGAGCTAATACGCGGTCTTTGACCACCAATGTAGTCACAGGGGCGTCGGAATATTTGATAAATAAAATATCATGTCCCACACAAAGGCCGACAAGCAAATTAAGATCTGTTTTTTCCTTGTTTAAATTCATCGCCTGCCCTACCGGATTACACATAGCTTCAAATTTATCATTATTAATCTGCAACAGATCCATCTCTTTTTTATCTTTTCCGCAAATCTTGCAACAAACCACTTTCACAGCAAACCACTGCTCAAAGATAGAAGCAATAACTTCAGCCTCTCTGGCTAATCCAATACAATGAGCAATACCAATAGTATGGTATTCCATTTCTTGAGCGAACCGAATGACTTCCTCCACCCTCGTCAACTGCATATAAAAGTTAGCCTCAAGCGCAGTAGCCGTTGCCAACAGCTTTTTGTTTACAGGATCGCTATAGGCTTTTTCCAATTCTTCGGTCCACGGAAAGCAGGTTTTCCCCTCAACATAACATTTTCTATCTTTACATCCCTTGCAGTTCATTTAATAAACCCTCCCTAAGCATATTAGCGTATTAATAAAAATGACTTCACCCTTGCTCAAAATATACCTTCTGTTTTGGAAACGAATTCGCTACTCTAAAAGTATACCAAACCGGTACCCTAAAAAATTAAATTTATAATTACACTTGGGCCACTCCATCCGGCCGATAATGCGAAACCCAACTGATGGGTTGTTGCTATGAAAATGAGCCATAATCAATAAAGACAAAGGGTGGGGATTGCTATTCCCCACCCTTTCCCCACTTTCGGAGCCAGCTTGAGAAACTATTCATGTGCGTTCGCACATTCTTTTTTTTTCACCAGGTTTTTGGTGAAATTTTCCCCGGTAAAAAGCGTGCCCGCTATTAGAGCGGTAAAAGGAGCCACCGCCACCAGACCGAAGCTGCCCACAATGGTATGCATAATTTCCTTGGACACGTACTTTAAATTCAAAATGCTCATGACAGGGGTTCCCTGGGCCATAAAAATCATTAATAAAGCTATGTAGCCGCCCGTATAGGCAAATAATAAAGTGGTGGTCATTGTACCTACAACGGTCCTGCCAACGTTGAAACCGCTTTGGATAGCCTCCGCCCGGCTGATACAAGGATTTTTTTCCACCACCTCATATACAGCCGCGGAAATGTCGATGGCCAGGTCCATCAGGGCGCCCGCCGAAGCAATGAAAACCACTGCAATAAGGATATCGGTAAGATTAAGATGAGCGTAACCCGCATAAAGCAACGTTTCGGAGTGTGGCAGCACAGCGCCGTGCACTTTGAAACTGTTGCCAAATAGAACGGCCAGTATAGTGGTTAGTAAAGTTCCCGAGAGGGAACCAAGAATGGCCGCTAAAGATTTTCTATTCAGCCCCCCCCACTAGAACAAGCACCAAAGAGATAGAAGTAACTACAAATAATAAAGAAATTATTATGGGATTCCAGCCGTTAAGCAGCATGGGAATTAATAATTTCCAAATCATTAAAATGACCAATATAAAGGACAACAGTGCCTTAACCCCGGTCCACCGCGCAAATAATATCAAAAACAAAGCAAAGATACCCGCCAGCAGGGCCTCCAGATTAACCCGATAATGGTCAATCATATTAACATGCCTGATCTTTTGTCCGGTGTAGTCTATAACCACCAATGCCTTATCTCCCTTGGCAAATACCTTGTCCGCCTCAAGCCTGCCCGTGAACCTGTTTTCGGCATAAGCCTGCCGCCCTTTAAAAGCACTGTTTATTATTTCCACTTTACAAACCTGTTCGCCCTCAAAAACAAAGCCAACCGTGCTAAATGCGTTATCATTGTTCACTTCCAGGACTCTGGCAACCGCCTGGACACTGTCGGGATAAGTATTGGTTGGGAATCCGGTGGGTATTACAGCTAGAACTGCTATAAAGATAATAACAATCATATTAAAGATAAGTTCGTGCGCCGGGATGCCGCGCAGCGAAGCTATATTAGCAGATATCATAATTTTATTGGACAATCTAACTACCTCCGTTAGTTTTAAAAAAACCTGAGCGGTTGGCTCCCACTCAGGATAATTTATAATATATGGTTTTCCAGCAAAAAGAGAAATTACATTAGATCAAGACTAAGACTAAGCGGCCTTATTAAGCTTGATTTTGGTAATGGCAGCCAGCTTATGGTAAATCAGTGTGTTATCATAAAAACCGTCAAACATTTCGGCTCCCACGCCTATAGCGTATACCGGAACGGGAAGACCGGTATGGGAATATGAAGTAAAGCTGAGACCGGCTCTATTGTTCACGATGTGGGAAAGGGTTACGCTTAGAGGCTCGTAACTGCCGTATAGAACTTTTTCCTGCTCGGTAAAGGATTTTTCCCTCTCATCGGCTGAAATCATAGACCAATGCCGCCAACAAGGCGGCAATCCCCTGCCAGCTTTTAAACCTGCTGTTCAAATACAACACCTCCAATAATTTTAAAACAATCATAATGGACAAAGGTTAAGGCCGTTAGGGTTTTACTTTAATGTTTATTTAATGATTTGTTAAATAACCCCTTGACACATAGGGTAGGGGGGTATACTATCTATTTTGGGAGGTGCGAAGAACTGGAAACACAAGACCCCAAACAATTTCCGTGCTGTCAAAATACTGGGAAAAAGAAGCATAGAAATTGGCGTGATGAAAAAACGGCGCAGGATTTGTCCAAACGTCTAAACCGCATTGAAGGACAGGTGCGCGGTATTAAAAGAATGATCGAAGAGGGAGTATACTGTGACGATGTATTAAATCAGATTGCTTCGGCTCAGTCTGCACTGAGCGGAGTAGCCAAGCTGCTGCTGGAAAAACACATTAAATTTTGTATTAAGGATCAATTAATGGCGGGTGACGAGGAAGTTGTTTTCGAATTAACTAAAACAATTGCCAGGTTGCTTAATAAATCTTAACGGAGGTTGGTTACTAAATGAATAAAACAATCTTAAAAGTAGAAGGCATGAGTTGCAATCACTGCAAGATGGCAGTGGAAAAAGCGGCTAAGGAAGTAAAAGGCGTGGAAGATGCCCAGGTGAATCTGGAAGAGAAGGAATTAGCGGTAACGGGCACGGCCACCCCTGAGCAGTTGATTGAGGCAATAACAAAAGCCGGGTATGAAGTAAAGAGGTAACTTTTTAAGTAAGCCGGGGCATGCTGAAAAAACAAGCGGCATACTCACTGTTGCAGCATAACAGCGCGACATATATTTGCAATAATAACCCGGGACAACCGCCGGTGTTGCAACCCAGGCTTGGGCAGGAGCTCAGTTTTAAACCGGAAAGGGGTATATAGCGCATGACTGAAAATGACGCTGCCTGTTCCAGGCAATGCGTACAAAATGAGCGGGAACTCTCCAAAATTGGAATACAGGTCAAGGGGATGAGCTGCGCGGCCTGTGCCGCCAGATTGGAGAAGGGTTTGTCCGGAATAGAAGGAGTGAGCGCAGCCCGGGTTAATTTAGCGGCTGAAAAAGCCACGGTTGACTTCGACCCCAGCCGGGTAAAACCCCAACAAATGGTAGATAAAATCAGACAGTTTGGTTTTGATGTCCCACAGGAAAAGCTTGATATGAGCATTGGCGGCATGAGCTGCGCGGCCTGCGCGGCCAGGATTGAAAAGAAGTTAAAAACGCTTCCCGGTGTAGCGAACGTTGCTGTCAACCTGGCTACGGAAAAAGCCTCCGTTGTATATCATCCCGCCGAAGTCAGCGCCGCCGATCTGATCAACGCAGTGGTACTGCTGGGCTACGAGGCCCGCAAAGTGGGTGAAGTAAATCCCGACCGGGAAAAGGATGAGCGGGAAAAAGAAATTAAAAGACAGTTATTCCTATTTGTCTTCGCGGCAGTATTCTCCGCCCCGCTATTTGCCGGTATGCTTGGCATGCTGGCGCCTTTTGAAAAAATCTTTCCTCAAATACTACACAACTCCTGGTTTCAGTTTGGGTTTGCCACGCCGGTACAAGTAATAGCCGGCTACCATTTTTACCGGGATGCTTTCATGGCCTTAAAGAACCGGAGCGCCAACATGTCGGTCCTGGTAGCTATGGGAACCAGTGTCGCTTATATATACAGCACAGTGGTAACTTTTTGGGGTCCTAGTTTGGGTCTGCACCACGTTTACTTTGAAAGCAGCGCCGTGCTGTTGACTCTCATTTTACTGGGCAAAATGCTGGAAGCAAGAGCCAAGGGCAAAACGTCCGAAGCTTTAAAGAAGCTGGCCGGCCTGCAGGCGAAAACAGCCCGGGTAATTCGAAACGGCAATGAAACAGACGTCCCGGTGGAAGAAGTTGTGGTTGGTGATCTAGTGGTGGTGCGCCCCGGCGAAAAAGTGCCGGTGGACGGAATTATCAAGGAAGGACACTCCACGGTGGACGAATCCATGCTTACCGGGGAAAGCCTGCCGGTGGACAAAAAAGCAGGTGATCCCGTAACCGGCGCCACTTTAAACAAGTTAGGCACCTTTCGCTTTGAGGCCGTGCGAATCGGGCGGGATACAGCCCTGGCGCAGATTATCCGTTTTGTGGAAGAAGCCCAGGGTTCCAAAGCTCCCATCCAACGGATGGCGGACGTCATTTCCGGGTACTTCGTACCCGCGGTCATTGGTATTGCCGCCGCTACTTTCCTGGTCTGGTATTTTATTGGAGACCCCGGCAACCTAACCAGGGCCATTTTAAACTTCACCGCCGTCCTGGTCATCGCGTGCCCCTGCGCCCTCGGCCTGGCCACTCCCACTTCCATTATGGTCGGCACGGGCAAAGGAGCGGAATACGGTATTCTGATCAAGGGGGGGGAACATCTGGAGCAGGCCCACCGCATTAATGCCGTGGTGCTGGATAAAACGGGCACCATCACCCATGGGGAGCCGGTTCTTACCGACTTGATCCCGGCCCCGGGCTTTGCCAACCAAGAGGACTATCTGCTTAAGCTGGCCGGTGCGGCGGAGCAAAATTCCGAACATCCCATTGCCCAGGCTATCGTGAAAAAAGCAGGCTCCGGTTGTCAGGAGATGGGAGCGGCCACTTCTTTTTCAGCGGTTCCGGGCCGGGGCATTGAGGTCATTGTCAACGGAAAAAACGTCCTGGTGGGTACCGAAAGACTGATGCAGGAAAAGAGTATAACGCTGCCTGAAGTTTTCGAAAGTGAAATCAAAAAGCTGGAAAGCGAAGGCAAAACCGTTATGCTCATGGCACTGGACGGCTTACCGGCTGCTGTTCTGGCGGTAGCCGACAGCATTAAGGAAACCTCTGTGGAAGCGGTAGCCAAAATGCATAAAATGGGTATTGAAGTGTGGATGCTTACCGGAGATAATATGCTGACCGCCCAGGCGATTGCCCAGTCGGTCGGGATCAAGGGAGACCATGTGCTGGCCCAAGTTCTGCCTGAGGATAAAGCCCGAAAGGTTTCCGAACTGCGGGCCAGAGGATTGGTGGTCGGTATGGTGGGCGACGGCATTAATGATGCTCCCGCCCTGGCCGCTGCCGACGTCGGCTTTGCCATCGGCAGCGGAACGGACATAGCCGTCGAGACCGCTGATATTATTCTGGTTCAGGGCGACTTGAGAAGCGTGGTGGACAGCATTGCCCTAAGCCGGGCCACCATTCGAAACATCCGGCAAAACCTGTTCTGGGCGCTGGCTTACAACACCATCGGCATCCCCGTCGCCGCCATGGGATTTTTAAGCCCCGTAGTGGCCGGCACCGCCATGGCTTTCAGCTCTGTATCGGTGGTATCCAATGCACTGCGGATTAAGCGTTTCAAGCCGGAATGGTAACCTTGCAAAAGCATCAATGCAACAGGCTGAAAATAAAACAGTCCGAAAGCTCCCGAGCCGCCGGACTGTTTTATTTGTTTCCAGCTTTTACATAAACCCGTTTTACATAAACCCGCGAAGTTCGTCGGCAATTTCCCCGACACTTTTTCCGCTGGCATTGATAACCTTTTTATCCGTTTTAATATCCTGCATATTCATAAAGTTATTTTCCATGCCTGATACAATAAGTGCGTCCGCGTGATCAGCCATTTTTTTATCCACCACTCTAAACCCTTCTTTTACCAGGTCATCGCGCAGTCTGCTCAGGTTATCATCCAATGCTATAGTTAGCAATTTCAACACCTCCACTATTAAGTTTCCAATATTAATTTTCCAATTTGCCCCGGCTTTTATGCAATAAAGCTATTATTTCTCGAAGCGCTTAACTTCCCTTAGACTTCCGTGTTCGCGTATGCCCCTTCAAAAGCATTACTCATTTCCGGCATCGAAACAGCCATATTCAGGCTTTGCTTGTAGTGCCTTTTGCAAAACATATAAGGGCAAGCAGTTTGGCAGATGCCCGCTTGAAAATGTTCAACAGGACACAGATACGGTGGCCCCGGTTGACAAGCAACTCAGGGTTTCCGATATTATTGTTTATACCGCCAAGGACGATAAACTGCTGGCCAAGGCCAGGCAAAGAAAGGCTTACGGCAGTGGAGAACTATCCCAACCGCCGTCAGGAGGCAGTGAACATCCCCGCGGACCAAATAAAATACATGGCGGGTTTTATTTAAAACAACTAAAAAAATCGGTTTTCCGAGGGTCCTGCCAGAGGCTAAGGGAAACTAAAGAGCACGGGCCTGCGAAAAATGGTATAATGATCCTATGAGAGTCCTAAAATTATTCGCGCAATACTATCGCCCGTACCGTTTCCTTTTTTTCGCCGATATGGTCTGCGCCTTGATCGTCTCGGCGGTTGATTTATCCTTTCCGCAGGTCCTGCACTACTTAAGCAAGGATTTGTTTCTTCGGGACAAAACGGTAATTCTGCAGGGGATCTCATTTGTCGGGCTCGCCCTGCTTGCCTTGTACGTCATCAAATATTTTTGTCAGTATTTTATTACCTGCTGGGGACATATCATGGGCGCCAGAATGGAAGCGGACATGCGCCGGGATTTGTTCAACCAGTTTCAGCGCCTGTCTTTTTCTTATTACGACAAAAATAATACCGGGGAAATGATGTCCCGGCTCGTCAACGACCTCTTCGATATCTCCGAGCTGGCCCACCACGGCCCGGAAAATATCTTTATTTCCGCAATCAAAATTATCGGTTCTTTTCTTCTCCTACTCCTGTTAAATATCAAAATGACCCTGCTGTTATTCCTGGTGACCCTGATCATGGTCGTTTACAGCGTTCACCGGAATTTGAAAATGAGAACCGTCTTCACGGATAACCGGGTAAAAATAGCCAAAGTCAACTCCAGCCTTCAGGACAGCTTGGCGGGAATCCGCGTCGTCAAATCCTTCGCCAACGAAAAAACGGAGAGAAAAAAATTTGGCCGGAGCAATGAGGAATTCCTGGCATCCAAATCCAACGCCTATAAAATGATGGGCGGCTATCACGCCTGGAATTCTTTTTTCTCCGGTCTTCTTTATCTGGTTGTCATAGTCAGCGGCGGCCTGTTTATTGCCCGGGGCGAGCTTCAGGTCACCGAGCTGGCTATCTATATCCTCTACATCAACATTTATGTAAACCCGCTGGAGGTGCTGATCAATTTCACGGAACAGTTCCAAAAGGGCTTTGCCGGCTTTAAACGTTTCCAGGATGTTATGGAAACCATGCCGGAGATTACCGATCAGGACGGCGCCGTGCCCTTAACCCGTGTCCGCGGCGAAATCGAATACAGAAACGTATCTTTCCGCTATAACAACGATTACGACGTTCTGCACAATGTCAGCATCAGGATCGCTCCCGGCAGGAGCATCGCTCTGGTCGGACCTTCCGGAGGCGGCAAGACAACACTATGCTCCCTTTTGCCCCGCTTTTACGACGTTACGCAAGGCTCCATTCTGATCGACGGCCTGGATATCCGCGAGATAACCTTGGACTCCCTGCGGCAGGCTATCGGCATCGTCCAGCAGGATGTCTATATGTTCAGCGGAACAGTCGGGGATAACATCGCTTACGGCAAACCGGGCGCCACGGATGAAGAAATCATGGAAGCGGCCCGTAAGGCCAATATCCATGATTTCATCCTGTCATTGGAGCAGGGCTACGACACTTATGTCGGGGAACGCGGCGTCCGCCTCTCCGGCGGGCAAAAGCAACGTCTCTCCATTGCCAGGGTTTTCCTGAAGAACCCGCCCATCCTCATTCTCGACGAAGCGACCTCGGCCCTGGACAATGAAAGCGAAAAATACATTCAGCACTCTTTGGAAAAACTATCCCGAAACCGCACCACCATTGTCATCGCCCACCGTCTCAGCAGCATTAAAAATGCCGATGAAATCGTTGTCATCACCGATGATGGCCTGAAGGAAAGAGGCAGCCACAAAGAGCTGCTTCAACAAAACGGTCTCTATGCCCATTATTATAACCTGCAGTTTGAGGGTTTGGAGTAGGTTTCATTTTAGCCATAATACGCATGACCCTGAAAATTGCACATTCAAGTGCAAAACTCGTCCGAATAAAACTTTTTCCTATCACTTTCAATCCATTCTTTCATTGGCTTATGCTCAATACCATGCATATGAACTTAGATAAAGTATGTTAATTATATTTCGGGTATTAATTTTTAACCCGCGGAGCTATTTCTTTGCAGGAAAACCATATATAACATATAATTCAATAGTTAATTCCGGTTGGCAAACACAAAATTTCAGAAATGCAATTATTTAATTAACCTTATAATCAGCATAATCATCCTATTAATAAAGGGAGGCGCATCAAATGCAAAGAAAAGGAGTAATCTGTATATGGGTAATCAGCATGTTGCTGCTTGTTACCATTGCATCGGGGTGCAGCAATGACTCGGGACAAAAGGGACAGAATTATGCCGAAGCAAAGAATGCAACGTCGGTAACCCCGGCCTCGGATTTCGCTATTTATAAAGATGTACCGGTGAACTTTACCCCGGCACTGGAACCCTATAAGGTAGACCCGGAACTAGCCAATGTAACTAATAAGGAAATGTTTCAACTCTCTTCGGGGGCGGAGCAGTTGCTGGTGAAAAACGGATTTGTAGTGGTGCCCAATCAATACCACCGGGAGTTTTTTATGCTCTATGAAATCAACCGTTATGAACCGGTGCCCAGCTTCATCACGACTGACTCCATGCTGCATAATTACCACCTGTTCTTCAGCCACCTGCTGCGAATTGTAGAAAAGGATAGACTGACCCCGGAATTAAAAGAACTTACCAAAGCTATGCTCTCCGCATCCGAAAAACAATATAACGCCCTTAAAGGCAGCGATTGGGAAAACGCCGCCAGAAGAAACCTTGGCTTTTTCGCCGTGGCCGGAAAGCTTTTAGATTCTCAAATGCCTGTACCTGAACAGATAGAGCAAGAGGTAAAAGAAGAACTGCTGCTTATCAAAGCAAGTGACGGCATCCATGACTCCCCTTTGATGAATATGGGACAGAACTTGAAAAGCCCGGAGACCCTGCAAGAAGATTACTCCCAGTACATTCCCCGGGGCCACTATACTACTGACAAGCAATTGCAGTCATATTTCAAGGCTATGATGTGGTACGGAAGAATGACTTTTCGACTCAAGAGCGAGGATGAAACCAAATCCGCGGTTTTGGTGACCCTGGCTCTTGGTGAAAACGACAACGGACAAAAATGGGATAAAATATACCGGCCCACCAACTTCTTTGTAGGCAAAGCCGACGACCTTTCCTATATACAGTACCGGGAACTGCTGGATAAAATCTATGCCGCCGGTATCGGGCTTAAGGACCTGACCTCCGCTGACGATAAATGGATGGCCTTTATGAAGGCGGCGGCGGAACTGGAACCCCCGGTTATTAACTCCATTCCCATCTTTGATGAGGAAACACAGCCCGATCGCGAAAAGGAAATTAAAGGCTTCCGCTTTATGGGACAGCGGTTTACTCTTGATGCCGCCGTTTTCCAGCGCCTGGTTTACCGCGAAGTAAAAGAAAATAATGAAGGCGAGCGCAGGATGCTGCCCAGGGGCCTGGACCTCCCTGCAGCTATGGGCTCCGAGGAAGCTTACGCCATACTGGAGTCCGAAGGGGAAACAAAGTACGCGGGCTACCCGGCTAACATGAATAAACTGCAACAATACATCGCCGGTCTGGATAAAGAAAATTGGACTCAGAACCTATACTGGGGCTGGCTTTATACCCTTGAACCCCTGCTGCAGGAAAGAGGCAAAGGCTATCCCTCATTTATGCAAAGTCAGGCCTGGACCAGAAAGGACTTGAATACCCTTTTATCCAGCTGGACCGAGCTCAAACACGACACCATTCTGTATGCTAAACAGGTTTACGCTGAAATGGGCGGCGGTATGGCCGGTGTGGACGACCGTGGCTACGTGGAGCCCAATCCCCTCCTTTATGCCCGCCTGGCCGCACTGACAGACATGACGCGGGAGGGATTATCAGCGCGGGGTCTTCTGGAACAGACAGATCGAGACAGCCTGGACCGGCTGGAACAGCTGGCCCTGTCATTAAAGACCATTTCAGAGAAGGAACTTGCCAATATCCCGCTTACTGATGAGGAATATGATTTGATCCGTTCTTACGGTGGACAGCTGGAACATTTCTGGCTGGAAGCCCTAAAGGATATCGGAGTGGACCACCGCTCCGCTATAAGCGAAAACCCTGCGGCACTGGCAGCCGATGTGGCTACCGATCCGGAAGGCCGGGTACTGCAGGAAGCTACGGGCCACATCTTTGAAATCTATGCCGTAGTACCCGTTGATGGCAGTCTGAGAATTGCCCGGGGCGGTGTTTACTCCCACTATGAATTCTCCTGGCCGCTCAACGACCGTTTAACCGACAAAAAATGGCATGAGCTGTTGGACTCCGGGCAGGCGCCACCCCCGGCCGGGTGGACCAATACCTTTATCGCCCCATGAGGTTGTACAGGTTAATAACGGTCCTCTCACTGGCGCTGGGACTGCTGTGCGGTTTTAGTGCCTGTGCCCCGCAGCGATGCGCCAGCAACAGGGATTACCACGACCTCGCGGCTTTTAAGAAATATCACATGACGCTTCCGGAAAAACAGGATTCCGTGTGTCTCGTAGCTGTGGGGGATATCATGCTCTCCCGGTACGTAGCTCAAAAGATAAAAGAATACGACGACCCAAGCTTTCCCTTTGCGGGAGTTAAATGGTACTTGCAAGGCGGGGACATTGTCTTCGGCAACTTGGAGGGTCCGGTAACCCCGGGGCGGGAAATTCAGATTCCCGAAATGGTTTTAAGGGCTGACCCCTGTATGGCTCCAGCCCTTAAAGACGCCGGTTTTGATATCCTGTCGCTGGCCAACAACCATGTGCCCGATTTTGGCAAACAGGGGATACTGGACACCATGCATTATCTGGACAGTACCGCCATCAATTATGCCGGCGCCGGCAGAAATGAGGAAGCAGCTTTTGCTCCCCGGTATATGGACGTAAAGGACGTAAGACTTGCTTTCTTAGCCTTTAACGATGCGGCGGTTGTACCGGATTCCTACCTGGCCGGGGATGGCCCCGGCACCGCTGTAATGGAACCGGGAAAAGTAGCTGCCGCCGTCAGAAAGGCGGCTGATAACGCCGATTTCACGGTAGTTTCCCTGCATGCCGGCATTGAGTATGCTTCCGAACCGGATGATACCCAGGTATATTTTGCCCACCTGGCCATAGATGCCGGGGCCGACCTGGTGTTGGGCAGCCACCCGCATGTGGTACAAAAAGTCGAGCAATACCGGGGAAAATACATCCTTTATAGCCTGGGCAACTTCATCTTTGACCAGCTGTGGTCCGAAAACACCCGGGAGGGTGTTGTCGCCAGAATCTATATCAGCGAAAACAATATAGAAAAGCTGGAATTTCTGCCGGTATACATCAACGACGATGCACGTCCCGTGCCTCTAAGCGGGCCGGAGGCACGGAGAATGCTGAAAAAACTGGGACTGGAACTGGATATGGCAACTATACCGGCATGGGATAACGAAAAAAAAATTTTCGCGACAAGGGAACAATCTGTATTCCCGGCCCCCAAGTCTCTGCCGGAATATAGATTGATGCAAAACCAAAAGTTCGACGTGGACGGCGACGGCATCCAGGAAGAATTTATTTTAAAGAACGGGAGCATAACAGTACAAGCCGGTTCCCATATTATCTGGCAGTCACCGGCAGACTGGTGGGTGGATTATTTCTTCCCGGGTGACGTCAATAACGATGGCAAGCCGGAATTTAACCTTTTGGTTTGGAAAGAAGGAAGTTTCGGTACTCAAAAACCCTTTTGGCTGGAAGAGGAAGATACAGGCATTAAAAACCACCTCTTTATCTTCAAGCTGGAAGCAGGCAGCGTTAAACCGGTGTGGCAGTCGTCCAACCTGGATTGTCCCAATTACCGTGCCGCTCTCATTGACCTTGACGACGACGGTGAAAATGAGCTGGTAGTTACCGAGGGCAGTTATACCGACCCCGCCCAAAGACAAGTAACTTTATGGAAGTGGAACGGTTGGGGCTTTTCCCGCATTTCTTAGAAAACGAGTGATTTTATTTATCCCCTAAGGAGAAAATTATAATGGATACTTTGCTTTATATTTTAAGATTCCTATTAATTTTTTTAATGATGGTATTTATTATCAAGATTGTTATGATTATTGCAAATTACATTGGTGAACAAATTGTAAAATTCCTACAGGATATGTTGTATAAAATAAGAAGATCAGCCGAAAAGAGATAATTCACGCATCTACCCATTCGCTTACCACTATACTCCCTCTTCGTCAAATTCAGGGATAAAGCTTTCTAATGCCGTTTCTCCATCTTGAATAAAACCATTCTCTACACCTATGCAGATAGCATAGTTTACCAATTCATTATATTCTTTATCAGTTACTTTCCGATTAATTTCCAGATACCGCTCTACATTTGATAACGGTGTGTACTGATTCATAATACTGATAAAAATTGTGTTTCCAAAGGTTTCATACAAATATTTTACAACTTTCTTTGAATCTTTTAGATACCCCGGCAGCGTTAAATGTCTGACAAGCACACCTCTTATCATTACCCCATCCTCATTAAAAGCAGGCTCACCTATTTGACGCACCATTTCCTTGATTGCTTCGGAGGCATAATCAAAATAATCTCCGGCATTGGAATATTTTTGGGAGATCTCTTTCGACATATATTTAAAATCCGGAAGATAAATATCTATATAGCCCTCCAGCAGTTTCAATGTCTCCGCCTTTTCGTATCCGCCGCAATTATAAACAATCGGTAAATAAAGCCCTTTTCCCCTTGCCAGGGTTATGGCTTCAACAATCTGCGGCACGTAATGGCTTGGGGTGACTAAATTAATATTGTTTGCCTGTTGCCTCTGAAGCTCGATAAAAATATCCGCCAGCCGATCTACCGCTATTTTCTTACCCGCCAGTCCTTTGGCAACGTTATAATTTTGACAATATACACAACCCATGGAACATCCGGAGAAAAACACGGTCCCCGATCCATTTTTACCGGAAATGCAAGGCTCCTCCCACATATGCAGCGCAGCTCTTGCAACCACCAATTCTGCTGTTGCTCCGCAGTATCCCTTCTGTCCATGCGCACGGTCTACATGACAATTCCTCGGGCATAATATACAGTCTGCTAATAATTTTGTATGCATTAAATTCTATCCTTCTTTATTGACAGGGGCTTTTCAACTTACATTAACATTATATCCTCTTCTGTGTATCAATGGTATGTGCAAGAAAAGAAAGATCTCAACCGCACTTTTTCCCGCATACACCCAGCAAGTTTACCGCTCCGGCTTTAGTCATCATTAAAGCAACTATCACTCTGTCCAATACGGAGGCCCCCATAAATCTTAAATAACCATTTAACATTTTCCCGGCCTGAGCTCCGCTTCCGATTCTGTCGGCATCAAGCATGGCAATTTCTCGAGGGGGAGAATAATCTGCAACAACCTCTTCCACACCGTAAAGAGAAAGTCCGACGTCCAGCAGCTCAAGCGCTGTTATCTCGTTCTCCAGGCAGCATTGCGAAATAACTTCCAGACTTATAGAGGACGTTACCGGAGTAAAAAAATTAATCTGCAGCTCGGGTTCTATATGACAAGGAATATTATATCCTACTTGAGACATGGTACCGCACATTGACTTTAACAGATAGACAATGCCTCGAAAACGAAGTCTGTCATTCCCTATTTTATCGTTTAAGTATTGAACGGCCTCATCCGCATAATTGCGGCATGCGGAATATCTAATATGATCCTCCAGATCATTTTCATCCAATAATGAACTTAGCAATTTTGAAGCGCCTATGTCCAGTAAATGACGCCAATCCAAATTCTCTTCGTTACAAACCTCGGCAACCTTCTGAATCTTATCTTGCTTCGTATTAGGAGAAAATACATTAATCTGAGGTTTATTATACATATATGCCACATCCTTTAAGTTTAATTGTAATCTTTAGTATATGTATTCTTGGAATCCATAATTCGCCACAAATCGTCCTTGAGTGGTCAAAATTAAGCCGCATAAAGCTTAGCGGCCCGTATGATCTACGATAAACACGTCAAAACGGCAGCTCCCCCTTTAAAGCATCAATCCACCAATTTACAAAAGCCGTTTCGCGTATAAATGGACAATTCAGGGATACTTATAAATTGAAAAGCCTCTCTAAGAACGCTAGTGAACTCGTTCAGCCAAGGCTGAACATCGGGGCTTCAGATGGGGGTTCTGCCCACCTGAAGTAAAAATAGAAACTCCCACTTATAGAAGTGAGAGTCTTGGAATTTGATTAATTTGTCCAACGTATTTCCTTATAACCTAAAGGTATATCCGCAACCTCCGCTGTCAAATGATCCAGAGCGAATAAATCACTTTTATCAACCTCACTAATATTACTTTTACCCAAGGCTTTCACTGCATCTTTTATTTCTTTGTTACAGGAGATAAGATAATTAGCCAGGGTTTTGGCACCCTTTTCTACATTTAACTTACTTTGATATTTTCCCCTGTACCAGATTAATTCCGGAGGCGGTTCCCAGGGGAACGGCTTTAAAACCTGGGTGTGACTCATGGCAAATAAAGCAATAGTGCCGATATATACGGCATTCGCCCCTAGAGCAATAGCTTTAAGATAATCGCCCGGGGTTACCAAGCCGCCGGAGACTATCAGACTTACTTTATTGTTTAATTCGTGCTTTTTAAGAAAATTAGCAGCTCTAACCACAGCGAATAAAGTTGGCAGCCCAAAGTCATCCTGCAGTATTGGCGCTGTCCCTTTAGAACCCGCATTGCTGCCGTCAAGTGTCAAGAAATCCACACCGGATGCACAGGCTATACGAAGATCCTCTTCCAAGTACTTACTTGCCGCCATTTTTACTCCAACCGGCACCCCCCGGGTAATTTCTTTAAGGTACGTTACCAGGTCCCTCAATTTATCTTTATTTTCTTTTATTCCGGGGAGAGCAGAATGAACCACCCCCTTTTCCCCCCATCCCAGGCCCATCATATTTCTTATTTTCCAGTCGATTTCTTTATCGTCAATGTAATATCCAACCCCTCCGGTTGCTCCCTGTCCAATATAGATTTCAATCATATCCGCCTGTTTTAGAATCTCGGCGGATTTATTCCACTTACCTCTGTTATATTGAATGATAAGCTTGCCCGCGGCTTTCCTTTCCCCCGGCAAAAAGGGTCCTTCGCCGGTATTAGTGGCAGTACCGGCCGCTTTGCTCCCTTTAGCCAATGCTATTTTGGTCTTGGCGGACAGTGACAGAGCATAAGCCATCCCGGCAATCATGATGGGCATATCTATTTGCATAGGTCTCCGGGCACAGGGTCCGATAGTCACCCTGGTATCTATGGGCATTCCTTCATCAGTGGGCAATCGATGTAACTGGGCAAAGTTAAACATAATACCGTCAAAATCGGGTATCTTTTTAGGACTTCCCAAAGGACGTCTGATTATTTGGCCCGACTGGCCCCTTAAATTGGTCTCGACAATGTTTTGCAGTCCGGTTTTACGGGCTGCCGAAACAAATTCCCAAAGATTTTCAGAAAATGGATCTATCATTATTCTATGCACTAAACTATCGTTAGCCCTGTCGACAGCCTTTCTGGCAAGCCAAACGGCTCCCTTATAGCCTATATATCCCAAGGCGCCGGCAAGAAGTATCTTATGCGGCCAAGCATTACTTTTATTATTATCAAGCATTGTTGATTTCCTTTTACTATAGTTGTTATTTATATTTTTTCGCTAACAATAATATCTATACCCAAAGGTGAATTCATTCAGCTAAAGCCGAACATCGGGACTAATGCAAAGTATTGGAATTTATCAAGCCTTGGCATTATTTCCAAGTTTGCCACCGGCTTTCCTCAAGCTATGATAGCTGCACAAAAAAAAAGCCCGGAGATACGGACTTAATACACAATTTATAATTTTAATTCAGCTTTACAATAAACCACTGCCCGGAATATACATCCAGGGATGGTAGATCGCCTATATTTTGTAACGGTTTATCTTCTTGTAGAGCCCCGCCCTTGATATACCCAACATAGCGGCTGCCCGATTCTTATTATTTCCGCAGGTCTGCAAAGCATCAATAATGGCTTCCCTTTCAATATCCTCGACCATCTTGGCCAGCCCGCCTTCGCGACTTATCCACTTATACTTTTGATGGTTATATAAATACAATGGCAGGTGTTCCTTATGGATTAAACTACCGTCTATAACGTTAAATGCCCTTTCCACAACATTTTCCAGTTCCCGAACATTACCCGGCCAACGATGATTTTTTAATATCTGAATAACCTCGTTCTCCACCCCCGTAACCTTAAGACCAAATATATTATTAAATCGTTTTATAAAATAATCCAGCAACAATTCAATGTCTTCAACCCTTTTGCACAGAGGCGGAATATTTAGGGTAACTACATTAACCCGGTAGTAAAGATCCTCGCGAAATTCCCCATTAACAATCATTTCCTCGAGATTGCGATTGGTGGCTGCAATTACACGCACATCCACCTTGCGCGGCTTGGTGTCTCCGAGACGTTCAATCTCTTTTTCCTGAAGCACGCGAAGTAGTTTGGCCTGCATCATTAGCGGCATATCGCCGATTTCGTCCAGAAATATTACCCCTTTGTCGGCCAGCTCAAATTTACCGATATGTCCCCCTCTTTTGGCTCCTGTGAAAGCCCCTTCCCTATAACCAAATAATTCTGATTCAAGAAGGTTTTCGGGAATTGCGGCACAGTTCACCCGAACAAAAGGCCCACGGTAGCGACCGCTTTCGGTGTGAATAGCGTGGGCAAACAGTTCCTTGCCCGTGCCGCTTTCCCCCCTGATCAGCACTGTGGAATGGCTCTTAGCTACTCGTTTGACAGTCTCTTTTAGGGCACTGAACGCAGGGCTTTGCCCAATAATTTGATCGGAGGTAAAACGAGTACGCTGTGTACGCCCCAGTTCATCCCTGTAATAGTCACGCTGACTGCGCAATTTTTGAATTTTTTGGGACAGGGCATACAAATCAGATATTGTTTTAAAAGCTACCGTACCCAGCGCACCGACAATTTGCCCGTCCTTTTTTATAGGCATTCTGTTGGCTATTATCTCCTTGCCATTTAAGGTAGTAACATATCCGTGCTCGGTTTCACCGGTCTCCATTGATTGGGCAAATATGGGATTACGATTATAAATCTTTTTTACATTCTGGCCTATAATTTCCTGGGCCTTTTTATTGAAAAAACTGGCATAAGCCTGGTTCACCATGGTAATTTTATAATCTTTGTCAATGGCAACTATGCCATCACTGGATAATTCCAGAACATTAGCCAGGGTCTCCTTGAGTTCACGAACTTTTTCATTTTTAGTGGTCAGCGTATCAATAATATTTTGAATTACGGTTACATCCTGAAATACAGCCACGGCCCCTGCGATTTTACCATCAATGATAATCGGGTTGCGATTTGAAAGGTAAGTTTCATTGTTCAGTATAAACCTACAGCCCAATTGCGGCTTTCCTTCCGTCATCACCTCCAGGAGCCCGGTATCGGGAAAAAACTTTTCCACATGACGGCCAACAATCAGCCAAATCGGTAGAGCAAGAAATTTTTCCACCTGCTGGTTGCAGTAAACAACCACTCCGGCACAATTTATGGCCAACACCGCATTACTTGACGAATCAATTATGTCCTCCAAATTAATAACAATGTCTTCTAATTTAAGCCTTGCAATTGCCATATTCACACCAGACCTTCTAGTGCTAAGTTTTATTATAAATTCGATATATAATCACCTAAAACCCGCCACTAAACAGAGTTAAAACCTGTACCGCTCAATGTGAATTGTTTAGCGCATCCGGTAATAAACTTTAGTTTATAATCAGATTAATTCCATTTTATGTGCCGCTGCCTGCAACTCAGTGCGAAAGTCGGGATGTGCTATCGCTATCAGTGCCAGTGCCCTTTCCCTGGCTGTTTTACCACGCAGTTTGGCCACTCCGAATTCAGTGACCACATGATCCACATCGTTTTTAGAACAGCTTACCACAGCACCTTTCTGCAGCACGGGCACTATTTTAGAAACTTTACCGTTTTTAGCAGTACTATGCAATGCGACAAATCCCTTACCACCGGGAGAACGCAGGCATCCCCTGGCAAAATCCGTCTGACCGCCGGTAGCGCTGTACTGCCTGGGACCGATGCTCTCCGAAGCGCACTGGCCCAGCAAGTCTATCTGAAGAGTGGCATTTATCGAAACCATCTTATAATTTTGACCAATAATATAGGGATCATTAACATAGGATACCGGGTACAACTCCACCAGGGGATTATCGCTTATAAAGTCGTACAACCTTCTGGTGCCGGCGGCAAAAGTGCCAATGATTTTCCCTGCGTGAAGGGTCTTTTTGCTTCCCGTTACCGCTCCGCTTTCAATTAAATCCACCATGCCGTCTGTCACCATTTCCGTATGTATGCCCAAGTTTTTCTTATGCTGTAAGATATCAGCCACGGCATTGGGTATACTGCCTATACCAAGCTGTAAGGTGGAGCCATCTTCAACTAATTCCGCTATATAGCCTCCGATAATTTTGTCATTTTCCGTTGTGGCAGGTATGGGTATCTCAGGTATGGGATCATTGTTTTCTACAATAAAATCCACTTCCGAGATATGAATTAGACTTTCTCCTCTGGTCCTGGGCATGTTCGGATTGACTTCCAGAATAATTACCCTGGCCTGAGCCGCCGCAGTACTGGTATAGTCCACTGAAAGTCCGAAACTAAAATAACCCCTGTCATCCATGGGTGAGACCGTTCCCATAAAAATATCCACATTAATATATTTCTGAAAAAACAGCGGATATTCATGAAAGTGCCCCGGCATAAAATCGGCTCGCCCTTCGTTAACAGCCTGCCGGTTAGGACCACTGGTAAACCAGGAAACATGACGAAAACTTTTGGCCATTTCGGGATTCAAATAGTTAGCTTCCCTAATCGGCAACATCTGGTGCACCTTTACCTCTTCCAGTTCATGGTGCCGCCTGGCCATAGCCTCAAGCAAAGCCGGCGGTTCCCCGCAGCCAAAGGCCAAAACAATATTATCACCGGACTTAATAACTTGTACGGCTTCTTGTGCGGCAACCAATTTGCGTTTATAAAGCTCCCGAAGATTTTTTTGTATCCTGGGATAAAATATTAATTTCTTTTTCTCTGCATATGAATAATACATTTCCCGGGATAGGTCTAAAGACATTTTCTGATCCTCCTCTGTTATACAAATCTAAAAATTAAAATTATTCTTGTTATCTTGTATTAGTCGCAATTGTCATACCAGTAAGGCATAGATCCGAAAACTCCGTTAACCCTATAAACAGCCGGCAACCGCCCAAATTACGATAAGTTATTATGGTCTACCTCGTAGACGGGCATAATAAAAAGCTCTGCAGAACCCAGCTTAGCCGCATGTTTGGGGCAATGTCTACTAAGTTGACACTGCCAACGAAGTATACTAATTCACAATGGATATGCACTATCTTTCTGAAATTTTCCCCATGTTTTATAACCCATGTTAAATCTTGCCTCCCCGCTGGTTATGTGTTAAAATTCCCAGAGTATTGTTAAAAGGAGCGCTAATATGAGCAAGGTATCCATTGCTATTATCGGGGCCGGTAAAGTAGGCTCGGCTCTGGGCATTTTACTGCAACAAAAAGGTTACGATGTGGCCGCAGTGGCCAGTCGTACCGCGGAATCAGCGGAACAGCTGGGCCGCCGGCTTAATTGCCCTGTACTGAATAACAAAGAAGCCGCATTCCGGGCTGAACTGGTTTTTATCACCACCCCCGATCGCAGTATAGCCCCTGTGGCTGCCGAAATTGCCGGATCGGGCGGTTTTCGGCCGGGGCAGGTAGTGGCGCATACCAGCGGTGCCCACGCCGCCGGTGAATTACACGGCGTCCGGGAGGCGGGTGCATGTGCGATGAGCATCCATCCGCTGCAATCCTTTGCGGAAGTGGCAGCCGCTATGGAAAACCTGCCGGGCTCGTACTTTGCCCTGGAAGGCGATGAGAGTGCTTTGCCTCTGGCCCGGCAGGTAGTGGAAGACCTGAACGGCAAGTGGTTTACCATATCCGCCGCCGACAAGCCGATTTATCACGCGGCAGCCTGTATAGCCTCCAATTATCTGGTATCACTGATGCATTTCGCCACCGGTTTATACGCCCAGTTCGGTCTGAAGCCCAAAGAAGCCTTTGAGGCTTTGTATCCACTGGTGCAGGGTACGGTGGCTAATATAACCAAAGCAGGGCCCACGGGCGCGCTGACCGGACCGGTCGCCCGGGGCGACACTCCCACTATTGCCGGACACATGAAAGCATTCCGGGAACTTGACCCCCGGCTGCAAGAGCTGTACAGCCTTTTGGGACAATACACGGTTAAAGTGGCCCTGGAAAAGGGTAGTATAAACCATGAGCAAAGTGAAGAGTTAATTAAAGTATTTAGGTCAAAGAAGACGGGAGATTCCGGAAAGCCATAGGATTCCAAAAGCATTATATATACACTGAAGACCAAATCCGCACTGCAATATGGCAATATATCATATCCAAGTATATACAATTATCCGACTATATAAATGAAAGCTTCCGGGTGAGCCCGGAGGCTTTCATTTCGTTTAAACTGCAGACAGAAGATATAATAATTGCGTCCAATGCCCATGGCGCGACAATACGCCATTTAGTTAATATATTGACAATATAGCTGTAAATAATTATAATAAATAACAATTAAGAAAAGCAAAGGGGCGGAGGTATATGGAAAAAGGAGACGCCATGCTGAAGCAAATCGAGCAAGGAAAAAATTTTCTGCAGGGAGCCATGCCCGGGATCATGGATAAATTTAATTCTTTTCATGATGTGGTTTTTCAGGACGGTACCCTCTCCGCCAAGGAAAAAAGACTTATTGGTCTGGGTATGGCCCTGGCATTAAAATGCGATTTTTGCATTGCAGTGCACTTAAAGGCGCTAAAGGCGCTGGGAGCCAGCCTGGAGGAAGTACTGGAGGTATGCGGTGTAGGCATGCTCATGCACGGAGGCCCGGGTATGGCTTACAGCACATTGATAATTAAGCTGTGGAAGGAAATATAAAATTCGGAGGTGTATTTTATGATTTGCGCCAAATGCGGGGAAGAAATCCCAGCCGGCGATGAAATGCAACTGCATGGTCAAACCCTGTGTGAAGACTGTTTCATTATTGCCGTCGAGCCGCCCAAAACATGCGACGTAGCCGCGGTACACAGCGCAGTCACCCACCGCAAGCAGTTCGGACAAACCGGCACGGAGGGGTTAACCAAACTGCAGAAAGAAATATATGAATTCGTCAAAGAAAAAGGCAAAGTTACCCGCCCGGAAATTGCCAGGCATTTTGATTTAAAGGATTGGGAGCTGGAAAGAAATTTTGCCGTACTGCGGCATTGTGAGCTGCTTAAAGGCACTAAAGTAGAAAAAACCATATATATCACTACTATGAGCTAACCAAAAGCTAACCAAACCGTATTAAACTTATTGCAAACAAGGCCATTTTGCATCACACCAAGAATTAACCGAAGATATAATCATTACAGAAAGAAACAATAGCAGCCCGGCAGGGTTACATTATCCCGCGGGCTGCTATTGTTAATGGCAGCAAATACTGCCTATATCAGCTATTTACAAATACAAATATTCACCCGGTACGATTTCGATCTGTGCGGCGGTTAAATCCTGCAAGCGTTTAATCATTACATTGATTTTATCAGACAGCAGGTACGCTTGCAAATGCACCCGCTGTGCATAACTTATGTTAACTTGCCGCCCGCCGTTATTTTCCATCTCGCGTTTAATCGTCCCCAGCCACGTGTAATCCATAGTAATATTTATTTCCCGGTACAACGTTCTTTCCACAATGCCGGCAGCTTCTATCCCTTGCACGGCGGTTTCCTTATAGGCCCGGACCAAGCCACCGGCTCCAAGCAATATGCCGCCGAAATATCTCGTAACCACCAGCGCTATGCCGGACAAGCCCTTATGCCTGATAACCTCCAGCACCGGCTTTCCCGCTGTGCCGGCGGGCTCTCCGTCATCACTGCAGCGCAAACTTTGCTCATTGATTACATAGGCATAAACGTTATGGTTGGCCTGGCTATGCTCTTTTCTTATTTGACTAACAAAGTTTATCGCATCCCGCTCATTTTCAACCGGGCAGGCTGAAGCAATAAAGCGCGACTTTTTAATTATGATTTCCGCTTGCGCCGGCTTTGCTATAGTGAGCATATTATTTTTCATATAATTTACCACCTGTTCCCTGAAACCGCTCCTTAAATTCCGTAACATTCATATTTATTTACCGACCCCACAGCGAAAAGTATAGTTTATCGAACGCTGATGGGTTTACCGCTCCTCGGCGTGGTAAAGTAGACCACCCCAACACCTGGCACCTGTCAAGACAGCGAAAGCTTTGCTCAAAAAGTAATTTATACTGTGGCACTAACAACCACTCGTTAAATTAGTTTCTAAAGCAACATACTTTCGATTATTTTTAACCAATGCCCGGCAACACCCACTGCTCACATGTCAAACAGTTCTCTTACCTCTTGCTCCGTCATTTTGGCAAGCATGGTTTCCCCGGGTTTAATCACTGACTCTATCATGGCTTTTTTCTTTTGCTGCAGCGCGTATATTTTTTCTTCAATAGTGCCCCTGGTAATCAGGCTGATCACCTGCACCGAGTTTTTTTGACCAATGCGGTAAGCCCGGTCGGTGGCCTGCTCCTCCACGGCAGGATTCCACCAGGGGTCATAGTGAATAACCATGTCGGCACCGGTTAAATTCAGTCCCGTACCCCCGGCCTTTAAGGAGATCAAAAAAGCATCTCCCTTACCCCTGTTAAAGGCCCGCACCATTTGCCCCCTTTCTTCCGCTTTGCTGGAACCGTCCAGGTAAAAATAATTTATTTGCTCACCATCCATCAGTTTACGAATAATAGCCAGCATAGCAACGAATTGTGAAAAAAGCAAAACCCGGTGACCGCTGTTGACGGCATCCTTTAAAAATTCCTTTAAATAGATTAGCTTGCCGCTGTCACCGTCATAATTATCTAAAAAGGTAGCCGGGTGGCAGCAAATTTGGCGCAGTCTGGTTAATAACGCCAAAATCTTAATTTGACTTTTTTCAAATCCGCCGTTTGCCAGCACTGTATTTACCTCTTGTCTGGCCTGGTGCAGATAAGAAACGTATATTTTCTTTTGCTCGGTGGTTAAATCAGCCAGCACTTTGCTTTCAATCTTGGGCGGCAGTTCCTGCAGAACTTCGGTTTTCATCCTTCTCAGGATAAACGGGGCAATTTGTTTCTGCAGTATTCTAAGCGCCTTTTCGTCTTGATTTTTGACGACAGGCCGTTCATATTTCTTTACAAACTTTTGATGATTAAGCAGATAGCCGGGCATGACGAAATCAAAAATAGACCATAGCTCCGTCAAACCGTTTTCAATGGGAGTGCCGGTTAAAGCAAAGCAACTCCTGGCTTTGATTGTTTTGACCGACTTGGCGTTTATTGAATTGGGATTCTTAATGTGCTGCGCTTCATCCAGAAAACAATAGCCGAAATTAAAATCCGCATACAATTCCACATCCCGCCGCAGCAACGCATATGAGGTAACCACCAGGTCCGCATTTTTAGCCTCCGCCAGCAGGTTCTCCCTTTCTTTTAAGCTGCCTGAAACCACTACAACTTTTAAGCCGGGGGCAAATTTACCGACTTCATCCTGCCAATTATAGACCACGGAAGTAGGAGCCACCACCATTGACGGTGCCTGTACCCGTTCCCTTTCAGACAGCACAAATGCAATGGCCTGAAACGTTTTACCCAGTCCCATGTCATCCGCCAGAATACCGCCCAACCCGTACATAGCCAGCGTTTTCAACCATTTAAAACCCGTGCGCTGGTACTCCCGCGGCACCCCGTTAATACCTCCGGGCAACACGAAATCCATATCCTGCGGTTCGCTGATACTTTGCACCAGCTGTTTGAAGGCCTGATTTCTTTCCACTTGCATATTTGATTCCCTTAAACAGCGATCAATGTATATTGCTCTGGATTTGGGAATGCTGAGCACTTTTTTCTGCAAGTCCCGCCCGGAGATATTCAAAGAGTCCAGCATATTGGCCAACTGGTATAATTGATTGTCTTCGGTATCCAGTGGTAAAAACGAGCCGTCCCGCAAGCGATAATATTTTTTCTTTTCCCGCAGCGACTGAAATATATTACCTATCTCATTCATGTCAATATCATCCAGCTGAAAGGAAAAATCCAGCATGTCGCTTTCTTCGTTCAAGCGCACTCCACCGCTAAAGGCCGCCTTATCTCTGACCCGCATATTGCGGAATCTTTCGCTGTAGTAAACATCCGCCAGGTCCTGCAATTCCGGCAATACATGATATACAAATTCATATATCATTTCCTCATCCTTGAGGTATAAGCTACCGTTAACCGTTCTAAACTCGGCCCGTTCTAAAAGATTTAATATAGCCCCCTCACTATCCAAATCCCGTATCAGTATTCTATCTCCCGTTAGCCTGTCATTATCATTGGCGAACGGATTAATCTTAATCGGTCCGTATTCAAAATCAACCCTGGCCGTAACAGCCTCATCTTTTCTATCCAGGTAGATTTCTGTCTTTAATTCGGTTTCAAAAAAGCTGTCTTGTACAGCGGGCGAAATTTGCACTTGCCCGATTTTTTTGAGGGTCGGTAAAACTTGGGTTACAAAACGCTCCCCTTGTTGAGCTGTTAACCGGATGCCTCTTGCAGATTGAGCAAAGGCATCGGCAAGAGGAGCAAAGTATTTTGCCTGCAACTTGGAAACCTTGTATATTTCACCATTAAAAAAAACATATTCCCCCGTCTTAATCAGCGGCAGATAGCCTGCCGCTCTGAGTTGCAATTCAAGCTGTGCACCGCTTTTATCCAGTAAAAACTGCAGAGGTAAATCCTGTTCCAGCACCTGTATATTTTTATATTCACTATCAGGCAATTTTAAATTAAACTTTTCCGATGGCAAGAGATCAAGCAATTTTTTAGCCGTCGCCTGGGTTAAAATAATTGTTTTACCGCTAAATACACTGCCATGATTTATTTTTCTGTTTACGTACCACCACATATTATCATGAATGGTTTTCTCCACTTCATATATTGACCGCAGAAAATCGATCAACGGTTTGTCCTCAGGCTTAAAAAAATGCCTTGCGGGATCAAAGGTAAAATTCTTGCCAAAAACCACACTTGTCCCGTTATCCAAAGCCTCAAACAGCTTTTTTATGCTCTTCACGACATAAGATTTATTTTCACCCATGCGCAGAGAAAGAGCGGGAACGGCCTCCATTCGGCCATCCACTCTTTGAAGCGATATTTCGACAGTGGCTTCCGTATAAACAGGTATCCGAGTCTGGTCATGCAAGTTATATTCAAAATAATTTAAAATGCTTTCTGCCCGGGGATCGCTTTGGCCGATTTTTTTAGCATTAGTTCCGGTTTTAGTTTTTTTGCTTCCCACAGTGACACTGGATCCGCGCTGACCGGCCTTCAGCACGGCTACGATATGCTTACAGCCCCCCTCGTACTGGTAAAAGGCAGGACAATCACAGTACATATGAATCAATTCCCCGTTTGGCGCAAAACATACCTCAACTTCATATCGGTCACTGCCCAGTACCACAGCTGAAATGCACAAATCATGCTCATTTATTTCCATTTTCACTACCCGGTTTTCATGGTAATATTTTAACCCCTTTGCAAAAACCAGGCTGTTAGAAGCCAGATGTTTTATAGTGGCGTCACTAATATCAAACATTTATTGCACCCCGCTTATGACAGAGTATATTACAAATTATATTTTACTTTATTTACTGATTCATTTCGACATGTACTATACTAATTTTTCTTCTTGAATTCAACTAACGGGCAACTGCGCCAAGCTTGCAGCTTATCTTTTAAAAAAAGCCCGGCACAATAACCGGTCCGATTACTTGCCGCGCTCAATCAGCCCTCATAGGCTACTTAATTCAACAAACATTTATAAAGGAACAGTACCTATAATATCAAATATTGAATGCATTAAACATACAACTATATAAAGATAATGGCATCAAAACTGCAATTTTCTTTACATACACCACATTCAATGCAAAGGGACCGGTTTATGCGATAAATGGGATAGGTTCTTTCTATGGCTTCAGCCGGGCATACTGTTATACAGGTATCGCAAAAACGACATTTATCAGTAATTATATACATGATATCGAAACTCCTATTACTTACTTAATTAAATAGATTTATATATGCAAATAATATATTACGTTTTAATACCGGTCAAGACAATAAAATATGACCCCTTCCCCTCTAAATCTATAACATTGCCAAAAGTAACGGGGGCTTTTTTACAAGAGTGGCTATATAAAAGGATGCGGGCTTGAAGAGGACAAAAACGCATATCCGCCTCTCCTCTATGGAATACTACCCCAACAAAGGAGAGGGTGATTTTTTGTATAAACACGATAAGAACTTGCTGGAAATGGCACGGGTAGAACGACCCAATCCTTAGTGTGCGGTCATGTTGCGGGAACAGCTGAAGTGGGAGTCTCGAAATCTGATAAATAAGCGCCGGCCCAGGTCAACCAGTCCGGAACCAAGATAAGGTATATTTGCAAAAAAGAAATAAAAAAGAATCTTTACAGGGAAAAATAGTTATTAATATGGTTTCATAAATAGCTTATTATTTTCATGAGCAATATAGGCGTCACAAATTTTTCCTGGCAACGCCCACTTACGGGCGTTATTTTTTTATTTTCCAGATATAAAAACCCCTTTTAGACAATTAGCTAAAGAGCTTCCTTGATGAAATAAAAATTCAAGAACAACATATTAAAAACGGCCATCAATGCCTATCGTATGCTTTGGCCTTTAAATACACGCCAAGCATTCACTTCCGCTTACAAGCGTACTTCCTCTCGATTGCTTTACAGCAGATCATTGACGAGCCAATGTGCAACCGCCTGGTGCTTCTCCATTGAAGCAAGTTCTAAGATTCAGGGGGAGATTCAACTCCCCCTGAATTTTAGAACTGCAAAATGCATGACTCAGTTGGCGTTGCACTCCACTTATAAAAGTGGAATACTTACGCCAAGTTAATCAGGTTAGATCCTGCCCTTAACGTACTTTAACAGTCCTCCGGCCAGCAAAATTTCTATCTGCCGTTCTGAAAGACTGTGCTTTACAGGGTAAAGCTTTTTCCTGGTGATGTTGCGCACTTGCACATTATTGGCGGCCAGGTCCCGCCGGGCATCTTCAATTAGCAGCACATCACCGGGCTGTATATCATCATAATCCTCTTCGCTGGCAAACGTAAGGGGCAGAAGCCCAAAGTTCACCAGATTCTGCATATGAATCCGGGCAAAGGATTTGGCAATAACCGCTTTAATACCCAGGTACAGCGGTGCCAGCGCAGCATGCTCCCGGCTGGAGCCCTGCCCGTAATTTAAACCGCCGACAATAATACCGCCGGCGGCGGCCAGCGCCCGCTCGGCAAAAGCAGCATCCACCCGCTCAAAGGCATGCATGGATATGGCGGGTATATTGGAGCGCAGCGCCAGAATTTTGGCCCCGGCCGGCATAATATGATCAGTAGTAATATTATCCCCCACCTTGAGCAGCACCTCGCCCTTAATTTCCCCGGGCAGCGGGCTGGCAACGGGCAGCGGCTTTATATTGGGTCCCATCACCGGTTCCAAATCCTCCCGGTTATCCGGCGGGGCAATAATCATCCGGTCATCCACATGAAATTTTTCGGGCATGGGCACCTCAATTGGTTCACCCAGCTCGCGGGGGTCGGTAATTTTACCGGTTAGCGCCGCCGCAGCGGCCGCCTCGCAGCTGACCAGGCAAATTTTAGCATCCACGGTACCGCTGCGCCCTTCAAAGTTGCGGTTGGAAGTGCGCAATGACATACCTGCGGAACAAGGGGATTGCCCCACGCCTACGCAAGGACCACAAGCACACTCCAGAATTCTGGCCCCCGCAGCCACCAGGTCGGCCAGTGCCCCGTTTGCCGCCAAACTGCCCAGCACCTGACGCGATCCGGGCGCTATCACCAAGCTTACCTTGGAATGCACTGTCTTCCCCTTCAAAATAGCGGCCACCCGCATTAAATCGGTATAGGAAGAGTTGGTACAGCTGCCTATAAATACCTGATCCACTTGTTGTCCGGCCACATCGGCTATTTTAACTACATTGTCCGGCATATGCGGCAGGGCAATCAGCGGCTCCAACTCGTCCAGATGAATATCAATAACTTCATCATACTGCGCATCCGGGTCGGGCAGCAGCTCCACGAAATCGCCGGCCCTGTTCTGGGCGGCCAGGAACCTGGCGGTAACGTCATCACTGGGGAATATTGACGATGTGGCACCCAACTCAGCGCCCATATTGGTGACGGTGGCCCGCTCGGGCACGCTTAAAAAAGCCACTCCCGGACCGGTATATTCCATTACCTTACCTACTCCACCTTTAACAGTGAGCCGCCGGAGTACTTCCAAAATAATATCTTTAGCTGCCACCCAGGGGGCCGGTTTGCCATATAGGCGGATATTAACCACCTGAGGCATTTTAACGTAAAAAGGGTAGCCCGCCATGGCAGTGGCCACATCCAACCCGCCGGCCCCGATGGCCAGCATGCCAAGTCCGCCGCTGGTAGGGGTATGACTGTCCGAACCGAGCAGTGTTTTACCCGGCACACCAAAACGCTCCAGGTGTACCTGGTGACAAATACCGTTGCCCATGCGGGAGAATTTTACACCGAATTTAGCGGCGGCACTTTGCAAAAACCTATGGTCATCCGCGTTTTCAAAACCCACCTGCAGAGTGTTGTGATCCACATAGCTGACGGAAAGCTCCGTCCGCACGGAAGGAATACCGATAGCCTCGAATTCAAGATAAGCCATTGTGCCCGTGGCATCCTGGGTGAGGGTCTGATCTATCCTCAGTGCAATTTCTTTGCCCGGCGTCATCTCACCTTCCGCCAGATGGGATGCAATAATTTTCCTGGTCATATTCTGGCCCACTTTGTCCACTCCCTTTCTAAATATCGCCCGGTTTTATTTCTATATACAACCGTACTATGTCGGTTAGCCCTATTCAGATCAGCATAATCACATTTGGCGCAAATACACGCTAGTCATAATCATATCACTTAGTGCCAAGCACCGCACGAAAAATTGTCTTACCATACCATACCGGAACCTTGCCAATTATACACACTTACAGTAATATTGTTGAGTTGCCAGCATTACGCAAGCAAATCATTTTAGAAAAATTCAACATAAAGTATAGAAATCCTTTTCACCAAGCATTCCTCCTTGTCGAAAAAGCGCTATAACCAGCCATTCCCACATAAAAACCCATAGGCCAGGATAAAATAATGCCCAGCACGGGTACTTATAGTTGCCATTAATACTGCCGCTTTCAAACCAGTGCTTTCAAAGCAGTAATAATTTTAGCATAGCTTTTGAAAAAAGTTGTGTAATGGGCAGGCCCGTGTCATTTGTTAATTTACTTATCCGGATATTATTAGTTGATTTTAGTCTGAGTCCCAGGAGGTTTTCCCTTATGCAAATAGGCTTAATCGGGCTGGGGAAAATGGGTTTTAACCTGGCCCTTAATATGCGGGATCATGGACATCAAGTGCTGGGTTTCAGCAGAACCGCGGCTACGGTGCAGCGGGCGCTGGCGGAAGGCATCACCGGGGCTGGCAGTGTGGAGGGATTGGTGGCCGGGCTGCCACCGCGCCGGGTGATCTGGCTGATGGTGCCGGCCGGCCGGCCCGTGGATGATAATCTAGCCAAACTAGTGCCTTTATTAGGTGAGCACGATATCATCATCGACGGAGGCAATTCCAATTACCGGGACACCCTGGCCAGATACCAAATGTTAAAAGAAAAAAACATCAACCTTGTTGACGTGGGCACCAGCGGCGGCACAGAGGGGGCCAGGCACGGAGCCTGCGCTATGATTGGCGCGGACCCGGCGGTATTCGCCTATCTGAAGCCGCTTTTTCAAGACATCTGCGTAGAAAGCGGTTATTTACATACCGGAGCCAGTGGTTCCGGACATTTTGTCAAAATGGTACACAATGGCATTGAGTATGGTATGATACAGGCCATCGGGGAAGGTTTTGAAATACTGGACAAGTGCGGCTTTGCCCTTGATCCGGCAGCGGTGGCCAGGGTTTGGAATCACGGTTCAGTTATCCGGAGCTGGCTTATCGAACTGGCTGAACAAACATTTAGGCAGGACCCCGGCCTGGCATCCATCAATGGTGTGGTTCATTCATCGGGCGAAGGGCTGTGGACCGTACAGGAGGCCCTGGACTTAAAGGTGCCTGTACCCGTAATTGCCGGTTCCCTTTTTATGCGCTATCGTTCGGAACAGGAGGATACCTTTAGCGGCAAATTAGCGGCCGCATTGAGAAATCAATTTGGGGGCCATCAAGTTGATAAAAAACAGTTGGACAAGTGATGCTATAGTAAACGCAGGCAATACTTTTAACTTCAGCATCAGCACGAACCCCTCCTGCATACTGGTTATTTTCGGCGGCACCGGTGATTTGACTCACCGCAAGTTAATGCCCGCTCTGTATAACCTGCAATGCTCTCAGAAACTGCCCGGCCAGTTTGCCGTAGTGGCCGTCGGCAGGCGGGACAAAAGCCATGAGGATTACCGATATGAAGTATATGCTTCCATCAAGAACTTCTCCCGTTTTGATATACGGGAGCAATCCTGGGATAAGCTGCACCGGAGGATATATTACCGGCAATTTAATTTTACCGATCCCGGCGGTTATATCGGGTTGGCCGATTTTTTGCGACAGCTCGATGAACAATATCAAACTCGCGGCAACCGTATTTTTTACCTGGCGGTGGCGCCGGAATACTTCAGTGTTATAGTGGAAAAACTGCAGGCCTGCGGCCTGGCGCATCACGGCAAAAGCTGGCAGCGGGTGATGATTGAAAAGCCTTTCGGCCGTGATTTATCCTCGGCGCGCCGATTAAACCAAAAGATCACCGAGGTGTTTAAGGAAAAAGATATCTTTCGCATTGATCATTACTTAGGCAAGGAAATGCTGCAGAACATCATGGTGATCAGATTTGCCAATATGTTCTTTGAACCCGTCTGGAACAACCAGTTTATCGATAACATACAGATTACCTCCTGTGAAAAGGTGGGAGTAGAAAACCGGGGCGGTTATTATGAACAATCCGGAGCACTGCGAGATATGGTGCAAAACCATATGCTGCAACTGCTCAGCCTTACCGCGATGGAACCGCCCGCCGGCCTGGACACTGAAGCTATCCGAAATGAAAAAGTCAAAGTACTTAGCTCCCTGCAAAGATTCACCCCCGAGCTAGTGCATAAAAATGTGATTCGGGGGCAATACGGCCCCGGCATAGCAAAAGGTGAAACCGTGCCGGGCTACAGGCAAGAGAAGTTGGTGGCACCCGACTCCAACACGGAAACTTTTATGGCCCTTAAGGTACACGTAGAAAACTTCCGTTGGGCGGGAGTACCCTTTTATATCCGTACCGGCAAAAGAATGCCGTTTAAATCCACCCAAATTATTGTGCAGTTCAAACCGCTGCCTAAAGTTTTATATGCCCGGCGAGACGAACAGCTGCATCCCAACCTGCTGGTGATTAAAATCCAACCCCAGGAAGGGATATTTTTCCAAATTAACGCCAAAAAACCGGGCACACAAACCAATATCGTTCCCGTACAGATGGACTTTTGCCAAAACTGCCTAAACGATCTAAACTCTCCCGAGGCCTATGAAAGGCTGTTGTTCGAGGCCCTGCGGGGCGACTCCACATTATTTACCCGGTGGGACGAAGTGGAACATTCCTGGCAGTTTGTGGATAACATTGCCGCCACCTGGCAGCAGCACCTCCCCGCCTTCCCCAATTACCCCGCCGGTGACCGGGGACCGCAGGAAGCGGATAAGCTGGTCGCCCGGAACGGCCGGGAATGGCTGCATATTGGCAGGCAGCAGTGAACTCGTTCAGCCAAAGCCGAATATCGGGGCTTCAGACAGAGATTCTACCTCACCCGAAGTAGAAATAGGAAGGTTCAATTATAACCATGGATAAAAGGAGCTGCGCAATGAAAATCTATGATATCTCCATGGCTATTTACCCGGGCATGCCGGTGTATAAAAATAAAGCCGATAAACAACCTGTTTTATCGTGCATCAGTAATTTTTCCAACAGCAGCGCCTATGAATCCAGGATACAAATGGACATCCATACCGGCACCCACGTGGACGCCCCGCTGCACATGCTGCCATACGGTGCCGCCATCGACCAAATTGATTTAAGCAAGGTGATTACCCCTTGCAAAGTGTTCGATTTTAGCGACCGAACGGAAAAAATCAGCGCTTGTGATTTGTCGGCACGGGATATCAAGAAAGGTGATTTTATACTGCTGCGCACACGCAACTCTTATGCGGACAACTTTGATTTTGATTTTGTTTACCTGGAACGGAGCGGCGCTGCCTATTTAAGCAGCAAGGGGATCAGCGGCGTAGGCATAGACGCTCTGGGCATCGAAAGAAGTCAACCGGAACACCAAACGCATAAAATACTATTTAAGGCCGGGATAGTGATACTGGAAGGATTAAGACTGAAGGAAATCGCAGAAGGTGATTATTTGCTTGTAGCAGCTCCGCTAAGAATAAAGGGTGCCGAAGGGGCACCCACCAGGGCCGTATTACTTCGATAGCCGGCTGGCAAAGGTGCCGATAACAAGAAACCGGGCTTATAACAACCCGGCTCGGCAAGATTCCCTTACGTTTCTCGCATAGATAATCTTAAATCTTCATTTGTTTAGCCAGAAAAGCCGCTGCTGTTTCGGCAAGCTTATTTTCCAAGTTACCCATTTGGACATCCTCGTTGGAAGTGATGATCACAGCACCAATGGCATTATCATTGGTCACGATAGGAGCAACGATACTATTTTTAAAAGTCACGCGCTCGTCTTCTGTTAAACTATGTTCTTCCTCTAAGGTTTTAGTTTGAGCACTGCTGATAATATCCTCCAGTACGGTCCCAATCGGCTTCTTCAGCAAATCCTTTTTGAAGCCACCGGAAACTGCAATTATCTCATCTCGATCGGCAACACAAACGACATAGCCAATGGCCTCATGGAGTGAGTCGGCGTATTCCTTGGCATACTGACCTAAATCAGTAATGGGAGAATATTTTTTTAAAATTACCTCCCCTTCCCTGTCTACATATATTTCCAGTGGCTCACCGTCCTTAATCCTCATTGTGCGCCTAATTTCCTTGGGTATTACTACCCGGCCCAAATCATCTATTCTTCTAACAATACCAGTAGCTTTCATATTATCCTCCTTTTGATAGTTTTTTTATATTTCGCATGACAGTAGTTTAGTTTTTTCCCGATTAAAACTTATCATTAGTAGAAAAATATGAAAGTATGTGAGTAAAAAGAATCCATTCCTTAAAATTCCATGAAAATATAAAAACCACCCCATTTATCTTAGAGGCAGCTTTATACCTACCCGGCTCTGACTTCCATAAACTCTATAAACCGAGCAACCAGTTGAGGATCAAACTGGATTCCCGCATAATTTACAAGCTCAATGCGAGCCTGCTCACGCGATAACGTATCCCGATAGGGTCGGAAACTTACCATAGCCATGTATGCGTTGGCAATAGCTAAAATACGACATTCCAAGGGAATTTCTATCCCCTTTAAACCCAGCGGATAGCCATTGCCGTTCCACCATTCATGGTGTTTAAGTATCCAATCAGCTATAGGGAAAAGGTCGGGCGTCGACAGCGCCAAGCGGTGGCCAATTTCACAGTGCCGGCGCATCTCGGCCGCTTCTTCAGCCGTGAGCGGCCCAGGCTTAAAAAGTATATCCTCCGGCAAACCCACCTTGCCGATGTCATGAAATTGCGCCAACAGTCTCAGCCTGGAAACACTGGTGTCAGATAAGCCAACATCGGTACCAAACAACCCCACTAGTTGGCGAAATTTAACTACTTGCTCCGTAGTTATAAAATCCTTTGTTTTTAATGCTTCGAACAATGTCTTTATTATGGTACCCCTCGCGCGCTGACTATGCTGCAACTTCTCCCGATACATATTATTATCGGCTTCTTTAAATAGGTCATTCATATTTTTGCCGTCTCCGGATCGGGTGGCGTAGCCTATGGATATACTTAATGGAAGGTCGGGGCTGACTTTATTATGATTGGCCACGGCCCATCTGACTCTGCGACAGATGTTTTCCACCACATTTCTCTCACCATTGGGGAACAGTATAGCGAATTCATCGCCGCCAATCCTGGCTACCATGTCGCCGCCCCTGAAACAATCTCTTAGTATATCGGCGGCAACCATGATTAATGCATCTCCCTTATCATGCCCTAAAGTATCGTTAATAAATTTAAGACCATCCAAGTCACATAATACGATGGATGCCGGTACGTTACGCCCGGCATCCAATCGGCTCATCTCTTGTTCAAAATAAGCACGATTAAAAAGACCGGTAACCGGATCATGCAGACTAAGATAGCGCAGCTGTTCAACATCCTTTTTATAATGAGTAATCTCTTGCCCGATCCCATATATAACATTTTGGTCAGCTGCTTTAACCGGTACTATATTAAGCAGCAGTGTTTTAACTTGATCACCTATTGGATAGTTTATTTCGAATGTCTCCGGTTTCTCAAAGTCCTTTTTCCGCAGCATACGTTGTTCCAAATCCAGTGGTAAAATCGCATCTCCCAAACACCTGGCCGACAGTTCTTGTTTGTTACATTCCAAAAAATCCAGCCCCGCCCGGTTGGCATCAATATATCGATATTCTCCATCAAATACGAAGATAGGATTTAATGTATTTTCAAACATGGCTCTCAACTTAAGTTCACTTTTAAGTTGGCTTTTTTGCATCTGCCAGCACTCCCGTAGTACGTTCAACGTTTTTCCACTTTTACATTGCAAATAACAGAATATTGATAATACGTATGCCCTTATAGAAGTATTATGGAATACACGACTACCACATATTGCCAAAATGCAAGCCCGTTCAGGCAGTCAACTATCTGTATCTTCCAATATTTTAATACAAACTCACAGTCAATAAACGCCGCAATACGCTTAACAGTTTACTTATCCGATTCGTCCGGTGGCAAAGCTAAATCGCGAGAATTATCATACTACTTTACATGCTACTTTAACTGCTTTCTATCTTTTTAATTATTTGTTATTCCACACATATTAACAAAAACCTTCCTATAGTAGGATTTTTTCCTTATATTTATCCCACTCTAGTCCCATATTTCTATAATATGTTTTAACCAGGAACGGTATAACCGCCGGTCATGACTTTCGTGACCGGGCAGTATTTACTTGTTCCGCAAGTTAATATATCATTGGATAGTAAGTATTATTCTTATAGCCGTCACAGTAAATTCGCAAGGTCTTTTCAGCAGGAGGTAAATCAGATGTTCTTTAAAAAGAAAGATGTTTTTTTAGAAACCCTGGTATCAAGTACCCATAATTTAAGAGATGCCAGTGTTTTATTCCAAGAGGAAATTAACGATTTACGAGAAGTGGAATCATACGCGGAAAGAATAAAAATTCTTGAAGACAAAGGGGACGAGCTTACCCATAAGATCATTCATGCCTTAAACAAAACTTTTATTACGCCTTTGGAAAGGGAGGATATACTTGGTCTGGCATTAAAACTGGATGACGTTGTTGACGGCATAGAGGCATGCGCCGACCGTTTAGAATTGTACAAGGTAACCGAGGCTGATGATTATATTAAATTGTTTGTACAAATGATTGTTAATTGCGCCAATGAGATATGTACCGCCATGAGGCTGCTGGAACAAAAAAAATTACAGGAAATGTTAAGACACATATATAGAATCAATGAGTTGGAAAATGAAGCCGATCAGTTATTGAGGGAATGTATTAAAGATTTATTTGAAGAATATAACGACCCGATATTAATCATTAAAAAAAAGGAATTATACGAAATGCTGGAAGGTATCACAGATGCTTGTGAAGATGTGGCCGATATTCTAGAAGCCTTAATGATGCGCAATTCGTAAGGAGATTAATTATGGAATCTACTATACCGCTGGTTTTTATTGTAGTTATCATGGCACTTTCTTTTGATTTTATAAACGGTTTTCATGATACGGCCAACGCCATTGCCACTTCCGTATCCACCAAGGCATTAACCCCACGAATGGCTATTGTATTAGCTTCTTCAATGAATCTGGTTGGCGCATTAACCTTTACCGGCGTGGCCAAAACTATCGGCGGCAAAATCGCCAACCCTTTTGAACTGGAAAACGGATTAACTATTGTTATAGCCGCTTTAATTGCGGCTATAATTTGGAATTTAATAACCTGGTATTACGGCGTACCCAGCAGTTCCTCCCATGCCCTGATAGGATCACTAGCCGGTTCGGTAATTACTGCCGCGGGTCTGGCAGGAGTTAACTTAGAAGGTTTTATAACTATCATTCAAGCGCTGATCTTATCACCCTTTGCTGCCTTTGCCATTGGCTATATTATTATGTCGATACTGAGATTTATCTTTAAGAACGCCAACCCCCACTCTGTAAACCGCGGTTTTAGAACTATGCAAATTATAACGGCAGCTTTTCAGGCATTTAGTCACGGTACCAATGACGCTCAGAAGTCAATGGGCATCATCACCTTTGCTTTAATAGCCGGTGGGCTGCATCAGACAATGGAGATACCGTTTTGGGTTAAAATATCCTGCGCCCTGGCTATGGCATTGGGAACATCAATCGGCGGCTGGAGAATCATCAGAACTGTGGGCACTAAAATTATTAAACTGCAGCCAATTAGCGGTTTTGCTTCTGATTTAACATCAGCTACGATAATTATAAGCGCCACCGCACTGGGGCAACCCGTAAGCACCACCCATGTAATATCTTCCGCTATTATGGGCGTCGGCTCGGCTAAAAGTATTTCCTCTGTCAAATGGGGAACCGCACAGAGAATAGTTATCGCCTGGCTGATTACCTTACCCATAACTTCAATACTGGCAGGACTGACTTACATAGCTATATCCACAGTCATTTAAAGAAAGACAGTTGTTGTTCTTTTGTAGAGGTAAAAAAACATTTCTAAAGACTAACAGGTGAACCCTTTTAACTTTGCCGGAATTTATGTGATATTTAAGAAACCATATTCGCTGCTTTGTCGAAAAAGTTTATGCAAATTAACAAGAATATTTCGACAGAGGAGATTAGCCCTAAATTTTATTACGGATTCCGACCAATTTGCAACAGTTGTAAGAACTCTTTATTTCCGGGGATATGCAGGTTTTTTCTTTTTAAGAAGGTGATATTCAGGATATTGTAAGTTACATTCGTGTGTTGCAATAATCAGGTTATGAAGTATAATAATGGATAGGAGAAAGGCGTAACAATTTGTTCCATCGAGTATTCAGCGCCTGCCAGGATACCCTGAATGATGGATCCGAAAAAAATAGGTCCTTGCACTGAATTAGTGAATTTGCCGGAAATGGTGCACCGCTGAAGAACACGTTATGTCCGTGGGAGGTACAAACAAGATGATGATAGAGGAACGTTACAAGAAAAGATATAAAACAGGCGATACTCCTTGGGATATTGGCAAACCTGGTTTTAACCTTGTTCAGGCTGCAACCACGATGGAGATAAAACCCTGTAAAACTCTGGATATAGGATGCGGAACTGGCAATAACTCCATATGGCTATCTCAAAAAAGCTTTGATGTTATAGGTATTGACACATCAGAAATTGCAATACAAAAGGCCATAGAGGAAGCTTCAAAAGCTAACGTCAAATGTACCTTTATTGTAACTGACTTCCTTACGAACAAAATTGAAGGGGCGCCATTTGGTTTTGTGTTTGATAGAGGTTGTTTTCATTCATTAAAATCTGATCAAGAACGGAAGAGATTTGCTGAGAATACCGCTGCCTATTTAGAAAAAGACGGCCTGTGGCTGAGTATTACTGGCAACGCCGATGAACAACGTGACGGCCCGGGTCCACCGCAGCGTACTGCCAGAGATATTGTTAACTCCGTGGAACCTTACTTCGAAATCCTTTCGCTCGTCTCAAGCCACTTTGGATCTAACCATCCAAACCCGCCCAGAGCCTGGGTTTGCCTAATGCGAAAAAGACGTTCTGTATAAAATGCTAAACGAATCATTAATGATCACTAAGTCTTTATATTTGCCAAGGCCTATGTGCGCCAACAAAAAATTTTTTTATTTATTGAACTTGTTGTACCTGAAAAAATCTTCCTCGCTCTCAAAACCTAGATCCTTAACCATTTTATTGAATGTTCCGCTGGGAATGTCCCTTCCTTCGGCGTGGATATGGATGGATACTTGACAATATTGGCCTTTGTTGTCTATGCCTTCCCAAACAAAACGATTGCCCATCTTTCTTTTTTGGAGGCCCAGCTTCTTGCAAACCTTGATAAATACCCTGAAGTTACATGTGCCCATCATTAACTCCCGAAGATTAGTTTTTTAACTTCGTTCGCATTCTGACAATGAGCCAGTCTTATGACGTACGGATAATGAGATTTCCTGTCCGGGACATTTAAAAACAATTCAAGGCGATTAATATAATCCCGGGCATAATCAATGGTTAAATCAATTATCTGTTCTGTTGCCTCCTCCAATGTATCAGCGTAGGCATACAACTTGAGTTCATCCAGATGGATATTATGGGTCTTGGTTTCTTGGTCATAAGAAACCTTGGGCTTAAAGATATAGGCTTGTAACATTTCCAGTAATAAATTGGTTTTAATTAGGGAACACGTTTGTCTATCCCTACTTTTAGCGTCCATGCATATAATTTCCCTGCCGGTTAATGCACTGTCAATCAATCTGCACAGATCTTTTCTGAATTCGGCAATGGTAACGGCGGTGGTCATAGGCAGCCCCCCTGTGATATTTTCCAAAATATTTCACCCCTATGATAACATGCAGACTTACATTTGTACATATTGTATGTTATCACAAATGATATTATTACAACTTTTTAGACTTAATTTTAATCTAACATATGCCGATATTTATTTTAACGACAATGACTAGAGGAATCACTTAGGAAGGGGAAAAGAGGGAAGCCCAAGGAAGAAACAGTTACTCCAAACAGATCCCGATGCCACATTCATGCACATGAAAGATGACCACATGCGCAATGCCCAATTAAAATTAAAACCGGCCTACAACGTACAGACCGGAGTGGAGAGTGGATATACCGTTGCGGTGAAACCGCAGTTCCGGAATAACGGAAACCGTCAGTCCGGAACTGGGAAACCGCCATTAATGTAGATATAAGTGTTTCTGTGCGGTAAAGTCACAGTTCCGGTATGACGTTAACCACTAACTTGGGAATACTGGTAGGCCACTACTATCTACCCAACTTGTTTTTTCGGGTTCTAATTATTGTTATGGTCGTTTTTTTAAAGTAGCACTGTCCACAGCCTAACGCAAGGATTGAGAGATAGCTAAATGACTCTGGTTCTTGCATTGCTCGCCAATGGCGCCCTGGAACATCGCGCGCGGTGACTCTAATTCGTCGTGTTTCAAACTGCAGCGATGGACCGTCTTCTCTCGCATTACCGGCAGCATTATGCGGTGCTTCTCCCACAGCACGTTTCGTTTATCCACGGTTAATACTCCCTTCCAATGCGCAGCCAATCGGTACCCATAAAAAAAGTTAATGCACCCACCGAAAACGGGGATGCATTAACTGGCATATCAAGTGGTGCCGGAGACCGGAATCGAACCGGTACGATCATTACTGATCGAGGGATTTTAAGTCCCTTGCGTCTGCCAGTTCCGCCACTCCGGCAACATTCGCAAGGCATGTATTATTATATTTTATATGTACCCATATGTCAATTGGAATATTGCTCCGCAGTATTCTTTTTGCCCAAATAAAAAACCCACAGAAGGAAAGTCAGTGCTAAAAGTAAAATATACATAATAATAAAAGGAGTGACGCCCATGCAAAAATTATTGGCTGCCGTTACGGCCATAATAATTATTATTACCGCTGTACTTGGGCTGGCTGCCTACGTGGGAGTTGCAGGCGCGGATAAATATCATCTAATAGCAGGGATTTTGACACTGGCAGCAGTATTAACCGCCACGCACCAGCTATACCACGGCAAAACAGACAGAAAGTAAACCATACCGTTCTAAATATTGCATGCCTCAGGCTAAAATGATATCCTGTTATGGGAATATTAAAGGAATAGAGGTGAGGCACCCTTGCCCAACCCGAATCCCATAGGGATTTTTGATTCGGGTGTGGGAGGTATATCGGTATTGAAGGAAATCCGCCACCTGATGCCGGGTGAAAACCTTCTTTACTTCGCCGATTCCGCCCATTGTCCATATGGAGTAAAACCGCCGGAGCACATACGACGGCGAACCATTAAAATTACTCAATTTTTGATCAACACCGGGGCCAAAGTAATTGTGGCCGCATGCAACACCGCATCTATAGCAGGCCTTGACTACCTGCGCCAGCATTTTCAGGTACCTATTGTAGGCATGGAGCCAGCCATCAAACCCGCCGCCCATATAACCCGTAACGGTAAAATAGGTGTGCTGGCCACAGGTGTCACCATTAATGGAGACCGCTTCAATTCCCTTCTAACGCGCTTTGCCAACGGCATCGAAGTTATAAATGTGCCCTGTCCGGGCCTGGTGGAACAAGTGGAATTGGGTTTGCTGGATACTCCGGAGACAACTGCATTGCTGCGCCAGTTCTTGAATCCACTCATAATAAACAGCGTGGACACCGTGGTACTGGGTTGCACTCATTATCCTTTCCTGCGCCCACTGGTGGAGTCTATAATGGGACCCAAGGTAGAGGTAATCGATACCGGTTGCGCAGTAGCCAAAAGAGTGCACCAGATCTTACAATCAGAAGATTTGCTGGCAAATAACACTCCCCGGAGCGGTCTGGAAGTTTTTTATACCAGCGGCAACGTTAAGCAGGTTGAACAAACAATCAGACATTTATGGGATCACCCGAATATAAAAGTGGAATACATAAAGCTATAAGCCCGGTCATAAAGCCAGGGCTTTTTTTATGTTTATTTCGTTAATAAGTACATTTGGGACGGATTCGCAGCAAACCTTACGACCGCTTGAAAGAATGATTTTAATCTGCTTATTTAATCCATAACCTCTCTTTCAACATCAATGGTATCGCCCATCCAGTGTTCATAAGTATCTTTTTCATAATGATCCGCGGCAATGCGCCCAATCTTGCGGCAAACATAATAATTAACCGAACCCGAAATTATTGCTCCCAAAAATGGTATCACTTTCAGCACTGTCCGCTGGGTGGCTCGAATACCCAGAGATACCAGCACCTCGCGCAACATGCGTGTAAAAAACTGGTTATTCATCTGCTGCACCGCCGTCCTGCCAATAGTCTTGTTAGCCGTATCCGCGCCAACAGCAGAGGCCATTACCCACAATGCCTCCCGGGAGACCTTAGGCAAATATAAATTACGCCCGTAAACAGCGGACATTTCCAGAATCATTTCCGCTGTAAAGTAACCTACAGCTGCCATGTCCAGCGCCGTACCCCCTATCAGGGTAATCAGAGTCCCAACAACCGGCACTGCGGCCGGCAAAGCGGTAAATACACCGCTGGCGGCGCAAAACCGGCTTTTCCGGGCAATAATCAGCTCACACAGCTCCCGATTGGTTAAATCCGGATGATCTTTACGCATTTTTTCCACCCTGCGGCGCACTTCCTCTTTATTTATCAGAGCAAAGGGATTAAATATCATATTTTCACACCATACTTTAACTAATAGTTTTTTGCCGATGAGCTTATTAAACCACATCAGCCGCCGAACAGCAAAGGGAATCCCTGATAGTTCCTCTTTGAGCACTTCGGTTTTAGGATTGCAATTACGTTATAGACACCCATGCCACCAACACGGCACCATCAGAGGATGAAATTACCTAACGCTATTTTCAGGATAGTTTATTGCTTTTATTCCCCAACGGGTTACTTAACTTTACTTAATTTACATATTATGGTAGTTTGTATATATTAACTTCTTCCCCGGAGGTCTGAATACACTTGAAAAAAATTGCCCTTTATGTACTATTTGCCGTTTTTCTATTAACAAGCGCGTCAGTTATCAGTGAGCCGTTAAAAAAAATTATTCAACCAATACCCGATTATTCAACACTGCAAAAACAAATTACCAGCTACCTGGACGAACAACCGGGCGTTTACGGACTTTATTTTATTGATATACATTCGGGCCAAAAGTTCGGCTATAATTCCCGTACAGTATTTCATGCCGCCAGCACATTTAAAGTGCCTATGAACCTGTATCTTTACCGTGCAGCAGACAACGGCCAATTAAGTCTGACAGAGCAATTGACTTTCACGGACCAACACATGGAAGGGGGCACCGGCATACTGCAGAACAAATCACCCGGAGGCAGCTATAGCATAGAACAGCTGGCGGATTATTCCATATTATACAGCGATAATGTAGCCACCAATATATTATTGGATCGGCTGGGCAAACAAAATGTGAAGGACTTTATGCGTTCCTTGGGTGGACAAGTGGTGGATAATAAACAAAATAGCACATGTCCTTATGATTTAGCGTTATATATGCAAGAGGCAGTACGTTTAGCCGATCAGCCGGCAGGGGAACGGCTGTTTAATAATCTGCTTGATAATAAACTCAAAGACCGCATTCCAGAGCCCCTGCCGCCGGAAATCAAGGTAGCCAATAAAATAGGCACTTGGCCGCCGACCAACACTTATAACGATGCTGCTTATGTTGATCACCCCAAACGGCCTTATATACTGGTCGTTACCAGCAAAGATACACCCGGTTACAGTGAGGCACTGGCGGTTATCCACCAGCTTTCAGAACAAATATATCGTTATCAAACCAATAGGGCAACCTAAATCCGGTCTATTATATCTTAAATACATAGCTGGATTGCTTTAATTGCAAGTTCAATTGTAATTCACATAACCCTTGCCTGTAGGCGGATTTTATGCTATTATAATTTTTGTTCACTTAAATTACCTAAGGGCGTGTAGCTCAGCGGGAGAGCATTGCGTTCGCAACGCAGGGGTCGGGGGTTCGAATCCCCTCTCGTCCACCAAGTAGACAAACCTACTTTTTTAACTTAGTTAAAAGTGGGTTTGTCTTTTTTATGCCCTTAAATGGCGGTTTTGTATAAGCTTTACCCTTGAAATTATAAAAAGTAAAGGCTTACCCCCTTCTACAATTCAATTTATAACATGATTTAATGCGGGTTTTAGATCGCAAGGAGAATATTTCAGCTAATGAACTCACAAATAACAATGTTTAAGGAGGATATCTTCGATGAAAATTCCCTATGGTTTTGCTGTAGATAATGATGGCAAGGTTACTATTGACCAAGCACAAGCGCAAGTTATTCAGATGATTTTTAGAGAATACCTTAACGGCAATAGCCTTGGAGGATTAGCAAGAATGCTGGAGAGTCGGGGTATCCCCTCGCCATCAGGGAATAAGTGTTGGGGGCGGGCCGCAATTGATAAGCTGTTGTCCAGTTCAAAGTATGTTCCTCTCATTATTAGCTTGGAACTATATACCGCAGTACAGTTTGAAAAAGCTGCACGCTCAAATCAAGAACTTAATAATGACGGAAGCACACAGCGGAAGGCCGCCCGGTACAATTCAAAGAATGTACTGAGCGGTCTTTTAGTTTGCTCGGAGTGCGGCGCGAATTATCGCCGGATTACACGTGCCTCCGGTGAAGTAGTATGGCGTTGCGCTAGCCAGGTGGAAAGTAGAAGCTGCACGCAGTCCCCATCAATTGCAGAAAAGGATATCATTCAGTTAGTTTGCAATGCGCTCAGTATGGACACTTTTGATTCAGAGCATGTCAGAGATTTGATTGACCAAATCCTAGTTGACCATGCTGGCTCTATCTCTTTTGAGTACAAGCATACCCAGCGCTTTTCCTCTCTCTAAACAACACTATTCAAACTCTCCCGAACAAAGTATAATATGAATATATTCAGGTTTTGTTTGGATGGGAGATGAGCATGGTGACCGAGGAAGAAAAGCGTGCGGAAGCAATTTGGACATATTGCATATCAAGGGAAAAAATCTTTAAGCACTTAGTTTCAAAGAATCTTATGGAGCAAGACGTTGCGGACACGCTCTCCGAAAAGATGCTCGAGCAGATGAATGCAAGTTTTGTGCCTGGATTCCGCCGCTCATCAATCGGTGAAGCCATGATCGCTAAACATATTCAGATCATTTCTCCAGACGATACCTACATATCGCTGACTGAAATAGCCCGACAGAAAAATACAGACGCACCCAGCTATGTGATTCAAAGCTGGCTGCGCAACTATGGGACAATTGAATTCCTCCGTCTATGGGAGAAGGAGAGCAATGCTAAATTCATAGATGAAGAATGTATGGCGCTAATTGAAAAGATGAAATCCAGCTCTTTTACACTGACGCTTAAGCAGTGGATTGCCAATACAGGTGCGGTAGGAATTACGTCGAAGCAGGGTAAAAATGGCGGGACCTTTGCCCATCCGGACATTGCCTGTGAATTCAGCATGTGGATTGATCCGGCATACAGGCTGGATGTCGTCAAGAAGTTTCGTATGGCAAGCATAGACAAGTAGTGCCAAGCTCAGATAAGTTATTTGAATCCCCCCTGTGCGTATAATGCTGTTTACGGTGCGTAGGAAACATGGTATAATTTTACTGGAAACAGGTTGTGGGGGGAGTAACCAATGCCTATTCACAGTAATTTGTCTACGCTGATGGGAAGCCGACGCTACTCAATAAAAGATGTTCATGAGAAAACGGGACTTTCAAGAAATACGATTTCTAATCTGTATAATGACAAAGCTACGAGAATCGACTTTGAAACAATATATAAATTATGTACCCTATTTAGTTGTGGAGTAGAAGACCTTCTGTGTATAAAACAAGAATAATTCACCGTTGGACGCTTTAATGCCAGAGGAGGCATGTTTATGAATATTCAGCTAACTCAAGTTTGTATTCGTAATCTTCGATCAATAAATGAAGCCACTGTTCAACTGCGCCCATTTTCTGTGATGTTCGGTATGAACGATAGTGGCAAATCAAATTTTTTACTTGCCCTAAGATTAGCTTTAGGCAATGGTAGCATAGACGAGAAAGATGTATTTTGCTCCTTAGTCACACCCTATAGCAACACTACGGTTGTTTCTATTGATTTAAAATTTGTTCCTGTCGGGGAGGATGGCAAACAAACAGACACCTTCAATGAATTATGGGGATTGCACTTAGGAGAGAATGTCATGACCGACGATGAGGATAAAGAATTTTTTGCTTTCCGTACAGAGTTCGCTTACGACTCGGATAAAGAAGAGTATGTGCGAGATAGGATGGTCATAAATGAGTGGAGAGAAAACGAGATTGTAGTTGGAAGCTCTCTCCGATACAAAACATTGTCTGCTTTTGAGTTTATTTATCTTGATGCGCAACGTGATATGTCTTCTGATATTCGAGATAAGAGTTCTATGTGGAGTAAGCAGATCTCAAAACTAAAAATGACACCAGAAGCAAAAGCCGAAATAGAATCATCACTTGGCACATTGAGTGATCGCATTATGTCAGAAAGTCCCTTCTTGCAACAAGTTTCAAGAGATTTAGCTTCTGCAACAAATACAAGAAATAGTAGTGTGGAAATTAACCCAATTACAAGAAGCGTTGATGAACTGTATAAAGGACTGGATATTTATGTATCCCAAAATGCTTCCTCTTCTATTCCTATAGCCAACTTGGGGTTAGGAACGCGCAGTCGTGCTGTGTTTGCTTCTTTAAAAACGATTGTTAACAAGAAAATAAACGATGCCAATGAAACACCTTACTTTTGTATGGTTGCATTTGAAGAACCTGAATCTCATATCCATCCACATTCTCAACGGGAATTAGTAAAAGATTTTTCTGGTATTCAGGGGCAGCGTATTGTTACTACTCATTCCCCTTACATCTTGTCTTCATCGAGTTTGGACAATCTAATATATGTAGCTTTGCGGAGCGCTAAAACATATTTTTCTTCACTGTCAAGTCTTGGATTGACCGCCGAAGAGATACGCCATATTGAAAGATTTGTTCTTAATACACGAGGAGAATTACTTTTTGCTAATGTGGCAATATTAGCAGAAGGGGAAACGGAGGAGCAGGCACTCCAAGTTTTCTTTAAAGAATTTTTTGGTTATGAACCCTATGAATTAGGTGTAAGTTTTGTAGGAGTAGGCGGTAAAAACTATCTTCCATTTTTACGTATGTTGGAAAGTATAGGTGCCAACTGGTATATCTTTAGCGATGGAGAAGCAGCAGCTATCAATGATTTGAAATCTACGATGAAGCAACTTAGAAATTTGCCTGCTAAACCTGATTTAGACCAATACAATAACATAATTGTATTAAATGATTCGTATGACTTTGAAACATATCTGCTCAATGCTGGATATGCAGCAGAAATAATCTCAGCCATCAATGAATATGAGGGCATTGAAGATGAGGAACACCAAGATCCATATTTTGATTATTTTATTCAACAGCATCACGGAGAATCCATGAGTCCTCGCAGTACGGGTATACCATGTGAAACATGCGGGCAAATGATAAAGGAAAGCCCATTGCGTGATTATCACACCGAAGGTGGTCGTGAGCGCGCAATTTGCGACTGTATGAAAGCGGGAAAAACCAAGTATGCTGTTCCCATAGCAAAATTAATTTGTTCAAGTTGTATGGGTGAGCGCAAATATCCTTCTAAAATTAAAACATTGCTTGATCAAATTAAAGCTTGTCTGGAGGGGGTAAGGTTATGAATTTATCACCTAAACAGCTTCAAATAGTCGAATCCGTTGATAATTATATGTATGTAATTGCTGGCGCTGGCAGTGGGAAAACGCGTACATTGACTGAAAGAATAATAAGATTACTTTCCAAAAGCAAGCGTGGAGAACGCGTGCTTGCTATTACATTTAGTAATAAAGCTGCAAATGAGCTAAAAGAACGACTGTTACATTTTTATACACAAGATGAACTTAACGATCTTGTGTATGTAGGTACGGTTCATAACTTTTGTATGGAAATAGTATTGCAACGCGGTTCTTCAATTGGTCTGCCCGATGATTTGCACATATTTGAATCTTTTGAAGACCGCTTTGAAATATTTAAAAAAGCTTTGGACAATGTACCTCAAATGAAAGCAAAATATCTGACATCTGAGGGAAAAATCAACTCAAAAGGCATGCGTGAACTTTTTGAACTTCTGAGTAAAGCTAAAAGAGATTTTAAATTTCCAACCGATTATGCCTCAAAACCATTAAGCCAACGACTCTATCAAGAGTATAATGATTTGATGTTATCTCAAAACGCTATTGATTTTGATGATATTCTACTTTATGCTTACAGAATTATGGCTGAAAAGCCCTCAATAGCACGAATTTATCAACGCATCTATAAGCACATTTGTGTGGATGAGGCACAAGACTTGAACAAAGCTCAGTATTCAGTAATAAAAGCAATAGCGGGTGATACCGCAAGTGTTCTAATGGTAGGAGACCCCAATCAAGCTATCTATGGATTTAACGGCTCTTCCAGTCGTTATATGTGTATTGATTTCCCAAAGGACTATCCTGCTAAAAAGTATGAGTTGGTAGAAAATTTCAGATCTTCCCAAGCAGTTATCAATGCTGCAAAAATTATTGAGCCAAGTTTTGAGATGGAAGGTCAGTTACCAATTCGAGGTGAAATGGAAATCCATGTTTTTGATGATGAGATGTCTGAGGCTACATGGATATCTAAAAAAATCGATGCATTGATTAGAGATGGGCATCCAGATATAGAGGGTACTATAGTTTCACCGCAACAATGTGCAGTATTAGCGAGAAACCGATATGTGTTTAACTCACTGGCAGCTCTATTCGAGGAGCAACAGAAAGAATTTAATCTCCGAATATCAACAAATCAGGGACTATTGAGCGAATCAGTCTTCTTTAAGCTGTTCGACCTTGGATTACGTGTCATCATGAATAAAAATGATGTTCTTCATTTATCTGATATGGTGAGCCTATTAGGAGAGACTACAAAACCTATTGCATCATTTGATGATTTGAAATCAAGCGAAGAGTTGAACCGCGCTATCGGAAACAATGGAGCAACAGCAATTAACTTTGCTTGGGACTCCATCCAAACATCAAAAAATTCTTTTAGGTTTGACAAGACACTTGAAATTCTATCGTCTTACTGCGAATCTGAAGATAATTTTTCAAATGATAATGAACGGTCATTGGTATTTAATGATTATTTATGTTGGCGAGAGCGCTGGAATACCTACGTGAAGAATTCATCTATAGAGGATCGCAGCTTGGCACATATGATGAGGTCTATAGCATTAGGAATTACTAATATATCGAAAGAATCGGGCTTAACTCTTTCTACAATACACATGTCAAAAGGGCTTGAATTTGATATTGTCTTCATAATGGGTTTGAATGAAGGAGTTTTTCCTGACTATCGGTCGCTTAACGATGCAGCTCAATTAAACGAAGAACAGCACAATATGTTTGTATCTATAACTCGTTCTAAAAGGCTATGTTATTTGACTTGCCCAAAATCTCGTGTTATGCCTTGGGGTGATTCAAGGAACCAAGTTCCCTCAAGATATATAACGCAACTGAACGGATCGCACACTTAGATTGAGCTTTATTATATTCTTTTGCATGAAGAACAATAGATGGATAAGAACAATAGTCAGATACTGATTGAGCTATTAAAAACGGATAACTATTGAGCGCTTATATTTGAATAGTTTAGGAGGTCAGCATAACTCAATGACTACATTCAATGTGTTTCTTGACACGAATATTTTTATTAATGCCAAGTATGATTTTGACAGAGCATCGCTTCATAACTTGAAAAAATACTGTGATGATGGGATTGCTTCCATGTTCACAAATGACATTATTATTCGAGAAGTCAAGCATCACATTGAAACTGAAGTTGGACTCTTGGCTGCACAGGCCAAAAATGCAATTAAAGACAATGGCGAACTAATAAATGCAATAACGCCATCGGTATTTGAAACAATAAAGAACACGCTTCTTAATGCACCGACGCAGCTTACAACGGCGTTTGATTCTTATATGAGTGGTTCGACAGCGTTGTCGAATACTGGACTGTCAGTTATAGATTTATTCAACGACTATTTTGTACCCAATGCTCCCTTTGAAGGTCGTAAAGGAAAAAAGTCAGAATTTCCTGATGCCGCAGTTATTATGAGCATAAAGCAATATCTTGCTTCAACAGAACATGAATCGTTACATGTGGTCACCGGCGATGACGGATGGCATAATGCGCTTAAAGATATTTCTGACGTTTTCATATATAAAGATCTTAAATCTTTGCTTACGAAAATTTCTAAAGAGCAAGAAATATACCGACGAATCGTTCCATTCATCAGAGAGCAAATTGAATCACTTCAAGAACGTGCAAAAGACTGGCTCGGGGATCAAGAATGGGATTTTGCAGTTGATGAGGTTGAAATGTGCATCGAGTGTGATGAAGTCGAAGAAGTCGATATAAGAGATGTAAATCTCGTACTTGATGGCATTGAATACATTGATACCTTAGAGGGTTCTGCTGTTGCCACTCTTTCGGGCATAGCAATGGTCAGAATCAACTTTTCTTACATTGACCACACAGATGAAATATACGATAAAGAAGATCATGTTTGGTATAACACTGCTTATGGCGATGGGATGACAGAAATAAAGATTCCTATCAGTTTGTCAATTACGGTTATGTTACCAGATGAAGATGCTGGTGAATTTGAACTTGATTCGCCAGACTTCGATGAACTTGACAAAGAGAATTGTGAGACTATTGAATATGAATTAACAGAGCGTAACGATGACTATCATGACCCATATTTTGATATGTGTCCCGATTGCGGCAAACAAATTGGGCTTCATAACGACGGTGGCAATGGATTCTGTGTTGACTGTGCTCCAAAGCATTGAAAGAAATCGATTGACTAAACTTTATATCTATGGCAGGTGATAAAATGGCAAAAAACTCATTGGATGAAACGAGAGAAATTAAAGTTTTGATTTTTCAAATACGCGCCTTTTGTGAAACAATGCATGACATTTTGCATAACGCGAATACAGCAGAGATCGGAAGATATTCAAGCTATATATAATGGACCCAGGAAATGCGACACGATTTTGCGAGGGATAAGCGACACCAATCTCGAAGTAAAATAACTAAGTGAAAGGAGCATATCCCATGCAAAAAAAACAATGGTTACCGGAGCAAAAACTGCAGATAGTTCTAGAAGCCTTAAAAGAAGAACGCCACATAGGCGAAATTGCCTCGGAATACGGAGTACATGTGAGTGTGGTTCACCGCTGGAAGAAGGAGCTCTTAGAAGGCGCCGACAAGGTATTCGCCACCTCTAAGAATGCTAAAGCCGCTGCCCAAGAAAAGCGCAAACAAGAAGAAACCATCGAGAACTTATACGCGCAAGTCGGCCGTCTAACAACACAGTTGGATTGGCTTAAAAAAAAATCTAGCGGCATCTTACCCCGTGAATGAACGCAAAGCTATGGTGAATTGGGATATCACAAATTCACATTTAACCATAAAAGTTCAGGCCGAGCTATTATCCTTGAATCGAACGGGTTTATACTGGACTGCCCAAAAGGTGTCTAAACACGAAGTGGAGATTAAACATCTGATTGACAAGATCCACACGCAGCATCCATTTAAAGGCTCCAGGCGGATTGTTGACGACATAAATAACATGGATGATGTAGATTACAAGGTCAACCGCAAACGCATTCAAAAATATATGCGGGAAATGGGAATACGGGTGATTTACCCCGGCCCCAACCTCAGCAAACGTAACAGAGCTCAGTATGTTTACCCATACCTGCTTCGGAATGTCAAAGCAGCCCACCCCAACCATGTCTGGGGAATTGATATTACGTATTGTGCCATGCAAGGCCGCTGGATGTACCTGGTGGCTATAATTGACTGGTACTCCAGGATGATTGTTGGATATGAGCTCTCCGATACGATGAATAAGGAATTTGTCATTAAAGCTGTAAACAGAGCCATCGAAATACACGGAACTCCTATCATATTAAATTCTGATCAGGGCAGTCAATTTACCAGCCCTGTCTATATAAATACACTCAAAGAACATAGCATCAAAATCAGTATGGACGGTAAAGGTAGGGCCCTGGATAACGCTATTACAGAGCGCTTTTGGAGAACCATTAAATGGGAAGATATTTACCTGAAGAATTATGAAACCCCCCGTACTCTCCGACAAGGAATTGCTGCTTTTATGCGTTATTACAATTTCGAGCGTCCACATACATCTATTGGCAAGAGGACTCCAGCAAGCGCTTATTATGCTACTAACAACTTATCGCAGCAATCTGCATAACCAAGATATTTGAAAGTGGATGTAAACAAAGAGGCCGCCGGTCTTGACTCCATGTGCCGCTTAATAGATAACCCGACCGACGGATATACGCCAAAAAAATATTTGCCTTCGGTCGGGTTGTTTAAGTCTAGCACATGGAGTCAAGGCTCTCCGCTTCGCTCCGACCGCAAGCGGCGGCTAGGTTTTGTGAATAGGGATAACGTACCCTCCCTCTGGAGACCGCCACATTTTATGACTACTGTCAAATATTAGGCTAGCTAGCATGTGTTTACCTTAATGCGGCTTTCTAACGTATCGAAACATTCGACCATGAAGGCCTTGCTGTTAATACTTACTCAGTGTCGCTTTGAATTTGAAAAATTGTGTCTTGACATTGGGGTCCATTGTAATAAAGATATGGCATGTATGTACAACGATTTTGCAGAACAGACAAAGAAGGTATTGAAAGTCTCTTCGATGGTATATACTTTTAATATTGCTGATATACCTCGATATGGTGATGCTGTATGGGGCATAGAAAAGAAAATTCTTGAGCAGGTTCTTGTCAGTGCAAAAATGCTGTTAGCAAGTCTGGAAGGATGTATCGATTTTGTTGACGATGAGTTTGACAATATTGAAAACTTCTTTGCCTCCCGCCTTCGCACTGTAATATTTAATAAGCCAGAAAAAGAAATCGAAGTCCAAAATGCCATAGAATCGCTATTGTTAGGTCGTGGTTTGAACAAAGGTATCGATTACGACAGAGAATCCGGAAAGTTTGAATTCTCCGGAAAAGAGTACATACCAGACTTCATTAGTAAGCGTCAAACCAATTGACGCCTTGACCAATGCCGACTCGTATTAAGCGGTTACAGGAACCCTTCATCACTGATGTCAACGACATCCAGAAACTGCTTCCGAATGTGTCTTCGGAATGCTTCATCGCTGAGGCGCTCGCCTTTATAAACACCGTCTTCCACCAGGCGATCGTCAATCAATCTTGCAAATTCCTCGTCTTCACGGGCCATTTTTTGGTAGCGCTGTTGTACTTCATGGGGGAAATCCAGTTGGAAATCCAGACGACTTATGTTGCCTTTGAGGAACGCTTCGACCATATCGAGAACCATGTCAATGTTACTTCGTTTTTTCATGGTAACTCCTCTCGTTTAAGCCTGGCGGGACTTTGCACGTCTCCGGCGCGTTCCAGGGCAGCAGCAGCTCTAACTGTTTCGGGTCGCCGAGATCCATGTTAGGTGCCGCGTCAAAAACATAGCTCAGAAAGCGGTGGGGATCCAATCCGTTTTCCTTCGCCGTCTCAATGAGGCTGAACATGACGGCGCTGCCTTGCGCCCCTTTCGGTGTATTGGCAAACAAAAAGTTCTTCCGGTCAATGACAAACGGTTTGATGCTGCGTTCCGCTCGGTTGTTGCTGAACTCCAGCCGCCCGTCCAGGAGATAATTTGTTAGCCAGGACCACTGCTCCTGCAGGTAATAGATGGCTTTGCCAATCGCGGATTTCGGTGCGGTTTTCTGGTGTTACTGACGATCTGTAACGTCCAGCAATAGACGGTGTTAGTTGTCCGTGAATTGACGGACTTAGTGCCCACCGGCCCGGGGAAGGGAGAATTATAACAATTCTCCCTGGATAACCAACTTCACCATGTGATCATCAATAATCCGACGACCGTTTTGAGCTCCATAGAGCAAGCAATGGGTGCAGACTTTGTTAACAAGCCTGACTGCACCGCTGGAATACCGGAACACCTGATCAACCGCATTATCTGAAAAGATATCGTGTTCGGCGCCGGCATAAGCCAGGTGCCGATTAATATATTCCCCGACTTGGGAACGGTCCAGGTGCGGCAGTTTACACTGCAGGTCGATCCGTTGGCGGATGGCGGCGTACGCTTGAAGCTGGAACTTATCCCACAGTTCGCTCTGACCCACCAAGATCAGGGCCATAGGACTTTGGGCATCCATTTTAAAGTTCAACAAGAATCGTACCTCTTCCAGCATTTCTTTGTCCAAAAGATGCGCTTCGTCTACGATAACAACCGGCTGCAGTTGCTGAATACCGCGCATGAGTTCGACTTCCCGGTGCAACTGGCGCTTGGCGTCGCCGCGATAAAACTTGGCTTCACAGCCTAGCTGTTCCAATAGGCCCTTGTAGAAATGCCGGGGGGTAAGTTTGGAGTCCGCCAGATACATCACCATGAACATGGCCGGATTTAAAGAGGCCTTGAACAGGCGGATGGTGGTTGTTTTACCGGTACCGCAGTCACCGGTAACCACGGCGAAAAGTTGCCTACGGGCGGCATATTCCAATCGGCCCAGTGTCTCATCTAGCATCAGCGATTGGTACAACTGATCCGTTGGGATGTCCCGGGAGAACGGTGTTTTAGACAGGCCGTAGAAGGATTCAAACATGACTGTTATCCTCCTTGTTCACGGCTCTAAAAGAAATGGCTGGAGCCTGCTGCTCTTTACGCTGCTGGTTTTTCAGGGCGGCTGCAGCCAGGAGTCGCGACGATTCGGCGGGCTTGGGCTGCAGGTGTTCCGGCAGCGGGGGGCGTTTCCCGGCTCGCTGGCCGATTACTAACTGCCTAGCTGTCCAGGGTGCGTGCCCTTCATATTCAATAGTCAGTTCAGTGATGTTAGCGGGGTCGTAGATGACTTGCACTTTACACCCGATAAACGGCAGCCCGACTTCGTACTTATTGCCGTTAAAGCTGATGCAGCCAGCCTTGTCCACTTTCCGTTTTTCACAGTGCAAAAAGGCGTTAGCGATGGTTTGTGGATCCAAATACCTTAGTGCCTTGTTGTCACTGCGGTAGGCAGCATGCGGGCTGGCGCTACCATCTAGCCCGGAATGCGGCTTGTTGTGGTAGCACTCCTCCAGCCAGACCCAAAACAGCTCATTTAACTTGTCCAGCGATTGTGGTTTTTCCAGTTTGGCCTCGCCTAAGAAGGCGTCCACCACCCGGTTAAACCTTTCTACTTTACCGGTTGCCTCCGGAGAGTACGGTTTTGCAAATACTAGCCGGGTGCCTAATTTGCTGCAGGTGCGATGCATCCATTTAGTGCGATACTGGCTACCGTTGTCGAAATATACCGCTTCGGGAACTCCGTATTTGTGAATCGCTTTACGGAAGCAATCTTCTACAATGACCTGATCCAGCGTCGGGTAGAACTCGCCGTGCAGCACAAAGCGGGTGGCATCGTCGATGAAGGTGACCAGGTAGACCTGCTTTTTAGCGCCATCCTTGCCGATTGGCAGGTAGGGGCCGTATTTGATGTCGGAATGTACGAGCTGGTTGCGGTGCTTCTTTTGGAATCGCCGAGCCGCCACGCCGCTGTCGGAGTACATGCGCATCTGTCTTGTGCTGTAGCCTTTCTCGGCCAACTTCTCCTGCAGGGTGCTGCGTTTAATCCGCCCTTCCTGGATCAGCCCTTCCCATTCCATAATCTGAATGATCTGAGCGATGCTGCGACCGGGCACCTCACGACGCAACAGGATGGCCTGAGTTAGGATATTTGATGGTATAGCTTCTTCGGTTTGCCGGCCTTTGCCTTTAGGTTTTAGTCCCCTAAAGCCGACTGCCCGGTACTGGGCCAGGTATCTGCGCAGCGTACGCTCGGATAGTCCGGTCTGCTGGCAGATATCTTTCTTAATTTCCCTGATTTTGGCCGCATCAAGCCCGTCCGCTAGCAGCGGGGATAGTAGTTGCATCCGCTGAGCGGCAATCTCTTCGGCCTTTTGTTGGTCTTTCATGCTAAAACCCCCTAATTTTTAGGCTTAGCATGAGTTTATATCCTGACCGTCAGGACGGGAATGCAGAACGGGTATGTACCCAACAATTTGTGTTTGCCACTGATCGGACAACTCTGGCCAGCCAGCCGGTGGCGTTGCCAACATAGTCCCAAATCCTTGTGAGCGCAGACTGGGAAAGACAGGACGATTCTTTCACAGATTGGTTACCGAGTAAGGTAGCGATGGAGGCCAGGCAACCCAGGAAGTGATAATACATTTCACTAAACCAACTGCGCCAACGGCCTAATGTGGATTCGTCAGCGGTGACGGTCAGTGCGGTGTCTCCGGCTATGACCGCCTCAATGCTTTTTCTGCTGTGGCGTTTGTACGGGACGAGTATATCCGGAAGTTCGTGATGGATCCGACGGCAGTGTTCACAACGGAGCCGGCGAATGATGAGCACGATCTGATCGCCAAGGCCATTTATGTACTTGCGTTGCCGGCTGCCGATGACATCCAGTGGCCCGTTACAACAGGGACAGGGAATCTGCTCCGCGCTCTTTACAAAAAACACTTTTTTCAAGGTTTTCAATTAGCTCATATTCTGTTAAAATGACCATACGTGGTGGCGCCCCTGGTATTGCTGTTGCTGCAGCAGTACACCAAAAAAAGGGGCGTCTTTCCTTTCTTCATGATATGGTCATTATATATGGCAACTTCTGGACAGGCAACACCATCAGCTTTCGGGCATTACAGGGCGGCAGGAACATTCTGGGCTCTCAGCCACGCCGAAAAGGCTTCAAGCATTGGTTTTGCCAGTTCCTGACGTTTCTCATAGCGTCTTTCCGTCGGGCAGGCCGCCAATTGTTTTTCAAGGTCAAACAGTGCGTCGCAATAGCGTTTTCCGCGCAGGGCTAAAGACCCCCCCCGGTCTTTTTCCGGGAGAGCTTTCAGGGCTTCATTAAATTTTCGTCGGGCATGAGCCCAGCAGCCTACCACAGTGATCGAACCCGGCAGATTGTGATAGCCGCTGTACCCGTCCGTATGCAAATATCCGGAGAAACCTTTTAGAAACTCGGCCGGGCGGCGGGCTTTTCGATCCGGTTGGTATTCATACAGGATAATCGGCTGTCCGGTATCTCCGCTGGTCCGGTATAGCCACATGTAGCTCTTGGACTGAGCGGATTTCCCCGGCTCCCGCAGCACTTGCAGAGTGGTTTCATCACCATGCAGCACTTGCCGGGCGCAAAGCCTGCGATGCAGTTCATGGTAGATGGGCTCCAGCCAATCTGCAGTGCTTTTCAGCACCCAGTTGGATAACGTTTGGCGCGACAGTGTTATCCCCTGGCGCTGAAAAGATTTCTCTTGCCGGTATAGCGGGGCTCCCATGACAAATTTCTGCGTGATGATGTGCGCTACCGCCTCCGGTGAGGCAAAGCTCCCTTTGATGACGTTGTTTCTTTGGGGCGTTCTGAGCACGGGGACTTCTGTGCCGGTTTTTTCGCAGGTTCGGCAGGCGTAGGTATAATAGATATCTTCCAGGATCACCGCGCTGGCCGGAATGATTTTTAGCCTCCGCTGCACGGTCTTTCCAATAATTTGCAGTTCGTCGTTGCAGACCGGGCAGGTGCGCTCTTGATCCGGCAGAAAATGCTCGGTGGTTTCGACGGGCAGGTTCTCAGGCAGGCTGTCCTTCGTTTCCCGTCGCTTCTTGCGAACGTGGGGTTTTACATCGGTTAACTCCGGTTCCGGCACAGCTTCGTCCGCGAAGAGTTCCGCTTCATTAAATAGGTTCGGCTGCTCCCAGCCGTCATATTGGCTCTGTTCGGACGAAGACCCAAAACGTTTTTGCCGGGCCAGGCGCAGTTGCTCCAGAAACCATTCTACTTGACGTGACAATTCGGCGTTTTGGGTCTTTAGTGCAAGATATTCATTGTATTCTGTGCGCGAAATCGTCACGATTTCGGCGCTGTCTTTAACGGTTTCAGGCACGTTTTTCATGCTTGAATTATACCATATTTTGCTGCGAAAAACAATGAAAAACCCCGTATTTTCAAGGCTTCCCGGCTTTAAACAATACTTAAATTATTCACCGGACGCAGGGCTTTAGGTTGGTCAATGGAGAGCCCTTCCATGAGCCAGCGGAATTGCTGTTCCGTGAGTGCCCGGACGTCTTCCGGGGTTCTCGGCCATTGGAAACGCCCGCTTTCCAACCGCTTATACAGAAGTACGAATCCGTTTCTCTCCCAGTAGAGCGCTTTAATCCGATCAGTTCGCCGGCCGCAGAACAGAAACAGACTGTCGGAGAAGGGGTCAAGCTGAAAGCGCTGCTGAACCATAGCGGCCAGCCCGTCAATACCCCGGCGCAGGTCTGTGTAGCCGCAGGCCAGATACACGTGCGCAGCGCGTGTGACATCTAACACAGCGCCTTCACCGCTCTGAGGATCGTTTCCACGGTTTCTGAGTGCACACCGTTTTGAAATTCCAGTGTGACGTTACCAAAATGAAGGGTGACGACCGCCGCTGGCACGCTCTGAACCGGGGCCGGTATCCGGCACTCGGTAAATACAGCTGTTTCAGCCCGCGTCATGATCGGTTGCTGATTTGACTCTGCAAGAAGGTTTTGTGTCCCTGCGTCCCAAACCGCACGCTGCCATCGGTAATAGGTCTGCGGGGAGATATGGCGCTCTTTGCACCAGGTGCAAATTGTTTGGCCGCTGGTCCGACATTCATAGATAAGCCTGCGCCATTCCTCCACTTTAAGCTCATGTTTTACTTTTTGCAGTTCCATTGTAATCCTCCTGCGAGGCAGTATTAAAAGCTATTGAGAGCTCTCGCAATATCTCGCGTTCTCTCAGGATACTCTCGCTACTATAGTCTCTCACAGAAAGGGCGGGGAAGGTAGGTGTCGTTAGATTTGACGCTTACCTTCATTATTCCTAAATTGAGTCTGTGCATTGAAGCAAAGCTTCTGCGAGACGGCAGAAAATCGAAGGTGATTGAAGAAATAAGCGCAGACATTACCGCCTATCAAAAAGTGTATCAGCGCCAGCTTTACATTGTGTATGATTTGGGCGTTATTCAGAACGAAGCAGAATTCAAAAAAGATATCGAAAAATCCGAAAGCGTAAAAGTTATCATAATTAAGCACTAAGACAAGATGAACATGAAAGAGATGATGCGAGAGCCCCTTCTACGTTGAGGCGGACCGGCTCATTTATCTGAAATACTCCGGCAGAATATATGGCATCTATATTTACCTAACTTCTCATCCGAATCGGTCTTCAAATTTTGAGCAGTCTTATTGGACTGAACAAATTTTGAAGACCTTTTCTTTGTCCCAAAGCCTTTTATTATAGGCCGTTGGTGTTTTCATTATTTCATGGATGTCCAATTTCCCTTGTTCCGAAAAACGCAGAATCCGAGACGAAAAATCTGAAAATCCGGTTTTTGAACCCTGCGTTCAATTACCTCCAATATTGAGCAGTTGATAAAGACTTTTGCTATCGAGGCATTGGATAACAAACAAGCTGACAAAGATGTTCACGCGAATCGGCCTGTGCGAGATCATAGACTATCTCAGTTTCCGGTGCTATAATCAGAAACGAATATATAAGCCAACTATGATATTGCGGATAAATCGTTGTTCTTTGAAGAAGGTTATTTTATGTGGATTGTTTATGCGTTGGCTTCCGCGCTCTTTGCCGGTGTTATGTCAATTCTGGCGAAAGTCGGGATAAAAAATACTGATTCCAATCTTGCGACAGCACTGAGAACCATAGTCGTAATCATCTTTGCCTGGTTGATGGTTTTCATCGTGGGTTCTCATACAACCATTGCAAATATTGATATCAAGAGCCTGATTTTTCTTGTCCTGTCCGGGCTAGCGACAGGTGGCTCGTGGCTTTGCTATTTCCGCGCATTGCAGATCGGCGATGCCAACAAGGTTGTCCCTGTTGACAAATCCAGCACCGTTCTCACAATGCTGCTGTCCTTTCTCCTGCTCGGCGAGAGGCTGACCTGGCTGAAAGCGCTCGCCATAGCGCTCATCGGTGTTGGCACCTATCTGATGATTGAACGGAAGGAAACCGCAACGGGCGCTGCAAAAGATTACAAATGGCTGGTTTACGCCATTCTATCGGCAGTGTTTGCAAGCCTCACGGCGATTTTGGGCAAGGTCGGCATTGAAGGCATCGAATCCAACCTTGGAACCGCGATACGGACGATCGTTGTCCTTTTAATGGCCTGGCTAATTGTCTTTATGCAGGGAAAGCAGCACGAAATAAAGCATATCGATAGACGCAGCCGGGTGTTTATCGGGCTGTCCGGTCTCGCCACGGGGCTTTCATGGCTGTGCTTCTATCGGGCATTACAAGAAGGGCCGGCCAGTGTGGTGGTTCCCATCGACAAATTGAGCATTCTGGCAACCATCGCTTTCGGATACTTTATTTTACATGAAAAGCTAAGTAAAAAAGCTTTTGCCGGGCTTGTAATGATTGTATCAGGTACAATGAGTTTGTTGATTTGACTTTTGAACGACGGTTGGCGATTTGAACATTTTTCTGGGATACCCAATATCAGCCGTCGTTTTCTATGTAAAAATCCTTTATTCATGCGAGTGTGAGCATTTTTAGTTTTTAGAGGTTACCCCGATACCCATCGTATAAACCTTCAATATTAGTGATTAAATTAGTGATTAAAAAATGAAAAATCTAACTTATCACATTTAATGTGTCGGTTAGAATACCTTTCTTTGTCACTTGCTTGACAGAAAAAACTTCATATTAAACCTATAATTGAAGTCGTTAAGATACTCCCAAGTTTTTTTAAATGATACTCCTCTTCCAACGCTCCTTGTAAAGGGCGTTTTTTTTTGCCCCAACCAACATTCTTGTCAAAATAATTGCATCGGGCTAAAATGGAAGAAAAGTACCGGGAGGTTTTTTTATGTACTGGGAAAAAAAAGGTCCCGATAACACAGATGCAACCATTAAGGCCGCACTGGATCGGGCTGCACAAACAGATATTCGCTATATTGTGGTAGCCTCCAGCACCGGAAATACAGCCTTAAAGCTGATTGACTGCAGCCGCCGGGTGATTTGCGTCAGCTACCACGTGGGCTTTGACAGCCCCGGCAGCAAGCGCATGAACGACGAAACTATAGCCGAGCTCAATCAAAAAGGCATCCGGGTGTTATTCACCACCCACCTTCTAGCCGGAGTAGACCGGGCCATGCGCAATAAATTCGGCGGCGTTTACCCTGCCGAAATCATGGCCCAAACCTTGCGCATGCTGGGTCAGGGTGTTAAGGTATGCGTGGAAATCAGCGGCATGGCCCTGGATGCAGGCTTAATTCCCTATGGTGAAGATATTATAGCTATCGGCGGTTCAGGCAAAGGCGCCGATACCGCAGTAGTCATAGCGCCTGCCCACTCCAACCACTTCTTTGATACCAAGATCAAAGAAATTATCTGTAAACCCGGGGAGTTTTAATTATTTATTTTCTTTATGCAACATGTCTTCCTCCATGTCCATCACGCCGGCCTCCTGGAAAGTGACCATTTCATCCAGCACCCTGCAGGCGGCCTCTACAATATGCATGGCCAGAGCTGCGCCGGTGCCTTCGCCCAGGCGCATGTCCATGTGCAGCATGGGGGGCAGACCTAAAAGTTCCAACATTAACCGGTGTCCAGGCTCCCCCGACAGATGGGAAGCCAGCATGTAATTCTTGCTCTCGGGCTTAATAGCAGCGGCAATCAGCGCGGCCGCCGAGGTAATAAACCCGTCGACCAGCACCGGCACTCGTCTAGCGGCACAACCCAGCACCACCCCGGCCAAACCGGCTATTTCCAAGCCTCCCACTTTAGCCAGCACGTCCACTCCATCAGCTGGATCAGGCTGGTTTATTTCCATTGCCCGGCCCACAGCATGACGTTTTTTCTCCAGCACCTGGTCATTAACCATCGTGCCCCGACCGGTAACCTCGTCGGCGGAATACCCCCCCAGCACCGCTAAAATTGCGCTGCTGGGCGTGGTATTGCCTATACCCATGTCACCTAAAGCCAGCAGTGTAGCACCTCCATCTATTTCAGCCAGCGCCACATCAATACCCACTTCCAGCGCAGCCATAGCCTCCTCCCTGGTCATGGCCGGCCCGACGGCAATATTGCCGGTACCCGGCTTCACCCGGCGCTTCAGTACCCCCGGAATGTCAACATCAGCCGCAACTCCCACATCCACAACCGTCAGGGAAGCACCGGCATGCCGCGCCAGCACACCGATACCGGCCACTCCCTTAAGAAAGGCGGGCAACATTTGCCAAGTAACATCCCGAGGGGCCGCGCTAACCCCTTCATCTGTTACACCGTGATCACCGGCCATCACTATAACAGTACGCTTACCAATGCTCGGCCGCATCTGGCCGGTTATACCCGCCAGCTTAATAGCCACCTGCTCCAGCCGGCCCAGACTGCCCGGAGGCTTGATTAAGTTATCCAGACGTTCTTTGGCTCCAGCCATCGCCTGTCGGTCCAGCGGCCCAATCTTATTGATAGTTTGCGTTAGTAACATTAGATAACCTCCTGTTATTTATTTGAAACAAAAAAAGTTCACAGTCATTTAGACCGTGAACTTTGCCATCATCCACCGATATACTCTCTTTAAATTAAGAGTCTACCGCACAGCAGGCAGGTCTCCTGGCTCCCGGATTAACACCAAAATCGCCGCCTTCCCAATAATATCATCAGTGGCTTAGTGGCGAAGGTTACCCGGTTACAGTGGCGGGACCGCCCGGGAATCACACCCGGTTCCCTATTCTCCCCCATAAAGGGGGCACCTGCTGTATTATTAAATTAATGCTTACGCATGTGGGATACAAAGAGATTAAATTATGCTGTCAAGCATTTCTGCCCAAACGAAAGTGCCGGTGTAAACCAGGCTGACCAACAACTCATTTTGTTATTTTCAACGCCGACTTATAATATTCCTGCTTTAAAGACACAAAATAAAAATTATTATCGTCTGGCGTAACTATTAACATCTACACCGCGCCGCTCAAGCCATTCGGCAACAAAACCGGTAATTACCAGGGGCTTTTGAGACAAAGCAGCCAAATGCTGCGCACCCGTCAGCATCATCACCCTGCTCAGGCCTAAAATTAAATCATTAATATATTTAATGAGCCCCTTTGTTCCATCCTTCTTTAAGGCCCGCAAAAATGGCCCCGCCAGCGCCACCAGAGAAGCCCCGGCCGTCAGTGCTTTGGCGGCATCCTCGGCCGTACGCACTCCCCCGGACGCCACCACCGATATCCTTCGACCGATACTCAACGCCTCCAGCAAACCAATTGCTGTAGGAATTCCCCACTGCTCCAGGGAAAAACCACCTTTACCACCGCGTCTTCCTTCAATAGCCGCAAAGTTGGTGCCGCCCAACCCGCTAACATCTATATAGTGTACCCCCGCGTCGGCCAAAGCCTGCACTGTCTCCCGCGCCATTCCACAGCCTACTTCCTTAACCAGCACCGGCACAGGCAAATTAAGCGCCAAATGCTTGATATTTTCCAGACCGCCGCTAAATCTTGCTTCCCCCTCACGCATCACCAGTTCCTGATTTACATTAAGATAAAGCTGGATGCCGTCGGCATCAATCATTTTTACGGCGTCCAGTGCCTCTTGCAGAGTGCAAAAAGCACTTAAATTAGCAAGCAACAGTCCCCTGGGATTCTCCTTCCTGGCCACATAAAAAGTACTGCGCACCGCCGGATCATCCAGCGCAGCCCGCTGCGACCCCACTGCCATGGCAATTCCCGTAGCAGCGGCTGCCCTGGCCAATTCCCGGTTAATTTCCAGCACACCGGCATGTCCACCGGTAATAGCATTAATCATCAGCGGAGCGCGTAATCGTTTACCCATAAAGCCGCAGGAAGTATCCAACTCTTCCCAGTCAATTTCAGGCAGTGCATTGTGTATCAATAAGAGATTATCAAAACCGGATTGGCAAATTGCCTCGGGCAATTCCATAGCGTATTTAATATGCTCAAGTTTCCGTGTCTTTCTGTAACCTTCGCTACTCACAGCTATTTTACCGGCCTGTCAGAATAAATGTTCTTACTTGTAGCGGATATAGGAATAGCACAAGCAATAGAACCTTTAACCAACCCCATTTTTCTGGCCACCGCCGCCGGGCGGTACATAATCCGGTTATCGACATTTAATATGCCCGCTGTTTTAGCCGCTGAACCAAGAGCGATACCTAAGTCCAGCACCCGCCAGGCACAAAGCGGCCCTTCAAAATCCGGCCCCTGACGGCTTTCCAATTGAACACATTTATCTTGCCCGCAAGCACCGCAATCAAGTCCCAGAGGCTGATTCTCCCTTAAAGACACAAATAATACGGCATCGGAATGCCGGATATTTTCCGCATCCCGGTCAAAATTAATCTTACCGGTTTCCCGCCCAAACTTATCCATTTCATCAGCCAACCTTAAAAGGTCATCACCCGCCAGCACCCGGATATCCAAATAATCCTGTCCCAAACATTTGGGCGCGGTCTTGGCAGCCACTGCCATAAGCCCGGCAACCGTTTGCATAATACCGGACAACTAAAACGCCTCCTACCGCCAAACATGGCATTTTTCTATATCATACCATAGGCCGATGGCGGGATTCAAAAATAAACTTAAAAACGTTTAGCTAGCGCCAAAGCCGCTAAACGTTTAAGCACTTGCACCATAATTCACACCTTATCATATAACATATTTCACAAACCAGTATGCACAAACCCCCGTATAGCTTATAGCCCAAGCAAACACATAATTAATGATTCCCTCATTTACCTGACCCGGATGCTCTGCCCGACACATCTCCGCCCTGGCCAATTCCGCCCGCAAAAAGGGATCTTCCAAATAACGCACCGCCATGTTTTCCTGTTCGTCTGCCGGAGGTTTTCGCAAGTCACCCATGCTTATCACCACAGCCACTGCCCGCCCCCTCCTTCACATTCCTAATCTTTTATATTATTATAAATTCCGGGTCAATAAAAATCAATTACATTTGTGAAATATTTTATTAATCAAAATACTCTTACACAAAAAAAGCCCCTCGCGGGCTTTTTTTATACGTTCCGGCATATTAAATTTTATTTTTCTGTTATCACCCGATATGCGCACCCTCCATGCTTTGTGCACCCACTACCAGATCATGCACCTCGGCAAACAATTCATTAACCCTGACCATGCCCACCAAGCGGTTATTCTTCTTAACCGGCAGTGTGCCCAATTTGTGTTTAATCATGGCATGTACCGCCTTAATTAAAGTATCGTTGGTATCCAGAGCAATGACATTAATGGGATGCATTATATCTTTAATGTTTTTTTGCGCTTCGGAAACACATCTTTCGGTAAACAACCCCTCCCAAAAGGTTGGCACGGAAAGATTATCGGCCCTGGCAAAAAAGGGCTCCAAAGCCTGTAATACGGACCGAAAAGTAACCATCCCCAAGGGGTCACCGTAATCATCACTCACAATGACCGATCGATGCCCCTGCCCGCCTATATTGCCGTGCTGGTAAAAACCTCTATGCAATACCTTAACAGCATCCGCAACCGTACAACTATGCGATACTACTTTATAATTGCGCACCGGTATCATTATATCACTGACTCTTTTTTCTAATTGTTCAGACATTCGCCTCACCTCCTGAACACAAGAGATCCTCTTCCAAGCAGCCCGGGCAAGCCACCACGGCTTTTGAAACAGGCTCGGTTCCGGGCTAATCACACAAAAAACCAAGCCGTTTAAAATGCGACACTGCCAAAAGGCAGCACCGCATTTTATAAAAAAAATGGAACCGTACTTAATAACGATTCCCTATACGGAGGCCTGCCTTGAAACAATCACACCACACCCAGCTCATTTAAGTGAGGCTTGGTGGCCTCGACAAAATCCGCCAACTTCTTGGCCGCCAGGCGTTTATTCCTTTCCTTTATCACATCATAGGGCAACATTAGCTTTAAACGGTATTTCCCAGTAGCTTCAACCTTGGGCAATTCCCTTTCCAGCGAGGTTCCCAGCTGGTTCTCTATTGCATCCTTCTTTTTCAACAGCGGCACAAATACTTGTTTTTTATTGCCGTCCATAACCAGGTCAATCACTAAATATTCCTGGCCTTTATAAGGACCTTTGCGGGGGCGGGTTTTACCAATTCGGTAATATATATTGCTGCTGCCAAACACTCTTATACATTTCCAGGATTCAGTAATGCCAATTTTATTGCTTAGTGAGGTATAAGCAATTTTGATACCCCGCTCGCTCAGTATTTTTTTAGCCCGGAACAGCACATCATCCAAAAAAACATCAAATGACTGGGTATCCTCTTGGATGGATTGAACCGGCTGCAATTGCTCTTGATCGGTTTTTTTCAGCAGCCATTGTTCAAACAATTCCAGAATAATTTTTTTACTGTCTGCATTGTTATCGGTCTTAAAATTGACCTCTATATTACCTCTGGTAAGTTCCTTGAGAAAATCATTTTTATGTCTGATAAATTGTTCCATAAAATCACTATTCATCTGATGCCCCTCCAAATAAATAACTGTATCAGCCCGCCAGTAGTTTGCAACTATCCGATATAACACCGGACATGTGACGCGGAACCCGGCCGACAGGAGGATCGAGCGTAATTTCATATCACCCGGTCCGGCACCTGCAGGATTTGCATATTAAAACTGACTCTACCGCAATGTTTAAAAATCAGTGCCCGCCAACTTTAAGAATTCCGGAAGCAGCCAGCGTTAAAACAGCAATTTCCAATACAACAATAGTCGTATAAGGAATATCTTTTTTGCGTAAGTAAGCCGGTAATAAAAGCGTCAGGTAACCTGCTATAGTAAGCAAAGCCAGGAAAGCTATACCTATAAGGTTCAGATAGTCACTATTACCCAACATCCCCAGCCATTCCCAACCGTGCGGAGCTCCCGTGGCTTCCAGGTACTCATGTACACTCATACCCCAATATTGAGATACTTCAGCAGGTGGAATGAACGAACCCATCATACCACTCATATAAAGAAGGAAGGTAACCACTAGTATGCCAATTCCGGTCCAAGAACAGTACAATAGCATATTAGCGTATTTAATCTGCTCGGCAGGCACTTCTATCCGGGGCGCCGCGGCCTTTTGCTTGGCCGGTGCAGTCTGCTGTTGCACGTTTTCAGCTCTCACTTGACTACTCATATCTTTCCACCCCCACCTAATATCCTAATCCCTTGAGAAAAGACCTGATGCCGGCAAATAACAGCATTATAATAACCATGTTGCGCACTATTTTGGGCTTTGCTCCTGCCAACAGCTTAACGCCTACCAGTGAACCCAGCATAATGCCCAGCACCGACGGCACTGCAATAATAGGCAGAACCGCGCCCTGGTTTAAATAAACCCAGGCTGCCGATGTGTCGGTAATGGACAATAAAAACTTACTTGATCCCACGGCGATTTTTAGCGGTGCACCCATAAGCAGGTTCAATACCGGCACGTTAGCCCAGCCGGCACCCAGACCGAACATACCGGCCACTATACCGATACCCACGAAGAGCAGGAATCCCTGCGGAGTGCGCCAAATCGTCCAGTTAACCGGGCGGCCGGCCGAAGGCTCGTAATACGAACCGCTGATATTGAGGGAACGAGTCAGTGTATCAGGCTGCCCTACATTGGGGAACTCGCTGTTTTTGGAGAATATAAACAGTACAGCAATCAAGCTGATAGTGATACCCAGGCAAATCTGTAATATATCCGCCGGCAGCGCCAAGCCGACAAACGCCCCTACGATACTAAAGGTTGATGCAATAAGTGCCACCGGCAAGGCCAGTCGCAAATTAGCCAAGTTGGCTTTCAGCAAACCAGGACCCGCCGCCAGAGCACCCGCCAGAGCCACAATCAGTCCCGCACCCCGTACAAAATCCAGGTGGAACGGAAAGAAACTACCTACGATGGGGACAAACAGCACACCGCCGCCCACACCCGCCATCACAGCCACTATGCCCATGACAAAGCATGTTACCAGCAATATAAGAGGCCACATCCACCAGGGCATCCCCGGCGTTCCCGAGGCCTGCGTCACCGCCGCGGCCACCTGGGAGTTGTTAGCCAGTTCCATAATCATGCTTGCCTTGGCTAAAATTCCATCCAGCATATTTTCTTTCCCCCGATACTATAATCTAGTTTAGAGAACATTAATCACTTGCCAAGCATTATTAATTATGAATAGAATCCGCACATATTAAAGCTATTATTAAATTTAAAATACCTTGACCCCCAGCCAACGAATCAAGCAGTTTTCAGATTCACCCCCTCCTTTATTCCTTTTTTGCAATTTAAGAATGTGATATAATGAATTTGTGTGTTTTACATTCCCACCGGAGCATGTGAAAAAAATAATAATTGCTTTTTCATTATGCATATACCGTGCCAAAACAAATATAGCACTATTTGCAGGTTTACGAACACTTACTTATTTAACGATTGTTTAATAACAGACAGTTTATTTATTAATTATTAAGCCAATTTGTTTGTGAACCGGAATACAAACAAAAGAGCAGTTTATCTTACTGCATAATAACAGACAGCGGTTTGTGCGTTATCAGACATTCTATATAATAATAGCTTGCAATTATATCGTCAAACATTTAAAATTGTTAAAAAGGGCACAAAGTTCAAGTAAGCGAGGCTTTAACCTAATTGGCAGGGAAAGGTAAACACATGAATAAACAAGATAGTGGTTATTTCGTCGGGTTCATTGGCCAAAGCTTGCGCAATCAATTTTTAGTAGTTATTACATTACTGCTCATAATTCCCGTACTGGTAATTATGTATGACTTATTTTTTGCCAGCCGCAGCGACGAAGCCATGTTCATAGAACGCAAGGAAAAGCTGGGTACTATCATTGATTCGGTGGTTATACCGGACATTAAGAAAACAATCACTCATACCGGCAACACAGATATATATAAACTTGAAACCAACCATAAGGTTGAACTGCTCAAGACAGCCTTTGACCGGGCAGCCAGCCCGCTGGTACCCAGCAACCCGGGAGTGCGTTTCGGGATATATATTCCCGAAACGGGCCAAATCTTTGTACAAGGTTTTTTGCATCAATACCGCAAGTTAAGACCGGAAGAAGAAAGGGAAAGAGAAAGGCGAATTTTAGACGAAGCCAACAGCGGATTAATTAACGTAGCCGCCGGAGGCCAACCGCTGGCCCGGTTAACCAGCAGCCTAAATGACCAGACTTACGAATACTTGTCCCCGGTTACCATTGACGGTCAACTGGTTGCTGTAGTCTGGGCCGATCAGGGTGTGCATCCCATCTTTGCTCAAAGCCGGTATTTTCGCACCATGACCCGATACTTTACTCTGCTGGCTCTAATGATTAGTCCTTTTGGGGCCCTAATAATCATGCACAATTTAACCAGTGGCGTAAGTAAAATTAAAAACGGCTTGCGTATTATGGAAAGGGACCTCAGCCACCCCATACCCGATTTGCCCGGCGAAGCCGGCCAAATCGCCCGGGCTGTGAACAGAATGGCCGCTTCCCTGGCGGAGAAGGAAAAATTAGAGGAAGAGTTAAGACGCTCAGAACGACTGGCAGCCTTAGGCAGACTGGTCACCGGTGTGGCTCATGAACTGCGCAACCCCATCGGTGTTATAAAAGCTACTGTACAATTAATGGAAAAGGATTTCGCCCATATCAGTGAAACGCAGGAGTATGTAAAAATAATTAACGAGCAGATCAGCCGCTCCAACCGAGTAATTCAGGAATTATTGGATTTCGGACGGCCCAGCAAACATATCGTACAAAGCGCGTTTATAAATGCACTGTTGGAAAAAGTACTCACTTTTACTTCGCCTATGCTACGCCAGCAGCATATTCAACTTCAGCTGCAGTTCGACGAAAGCATACCGTATACCGAGGTCGACGCGGAAAAAATCAAGCAGGTTTTTGTCAATCTAATATTAAACGCCGCACAGGCCATGCCCGATGGCGGCACATTAACCATCAAAACGTTTCATGACAGTAAATGGGTATATACAGACTTCACCGACAATGGCTCGGGTATTGAACTAGCCGAGCTGGGCAGTATATTCGACCCGTTTTATACCACCAAGGAAAGCGGCGCCGGTCTGGGATTGTCTATAAGCCACCAGATAGTACGTGCGCACGGCGGACATATTAATGTCAGCAGCCACATCAATGAAGGAACCACTTTTACAGTACAATTACCCCTGCCGGAAACGTGGGATCTGTATAATTAAGCAATTGAACTGGGGGGACAAAAATGGCACATAAGATATTAATCGTTGATGATGAAGAACATATGTGTTGGGCACTGGACCGGGCCATGCGTCAGGAGGGATACCAAGCCATAGTAGCTTACCGGGGCCAACAAGGACTGGATTTAATTCGGGAGGAGTCCCCTGCCCTGGTGATTTTGGATTTACGCATGCCGGATATGGATGGCATGGAAGTTTTAAAAGAAGCTAAAGCCATTAACCCCAAGCTGCCAGTTATCATGCTCACCGCCCACGGCACCATAGAAACAGCCATTGAGGCCATGAAAATGGGCGCCGCCGACTATATCACCAAACCTTTTGATTTAGATGAGCTCAAGCTGGTGATCAAGCAAAATCTGTTATTGAGCCAGCTGGAAACCGAAGTGACTTTTCTGCGTTCCGAACTGACCAGCAAATACGATAACATTGTGGGCCAAAGCAAAATAATGCAGGAGATTATCGCTCTCATCGAAAAAGTTGCCCATAGTAACGCCAGTGTGCTCATCACCGGTGAAAGCGGCACGGGCAAGGAAGTAGCCGCCGTAGCCATCCATAATAACAGTAAGCGGCATAATGCACCTTTCGTAACCGTCAACTGCGCGGCACTGCCGGAACAACTACTGGAAAGCGAGCTGTTCGGACACGAGCGGGGCGCATTTACCGGCGCAATCTCCCGCAAGCTGGGTCGTTTTGAACTGGCTGACAAAGGCACTATCTTTTTAGATGAGATTGCCGAAATGTCTTTAAATATGCAAGCTAAACTGCTCAGGGTATTACAGGAAAAGACTTTTGAGCGAGTAGGCGGCACTGAAACATTGTCGGTAGATGTCCGGGTTATTGCCGCAACCAATCGCCAGCTCAATGAAGCAATTACCAAAGGAGAATTCAGGGAGGATTTGTTTTACCGGCTGAATGTAATTCATATCCACCTGCCGCCGCTCAGGGAACGCAAGGAGGATATACCTCTGCTGGCCAAGCACTTTTTAAATAAATTCGGTCCCGCTTACCAGGTAGAAAATATATCCGTCGAGGCTATGGAGCTTTTATGCAGTTACAACTGGCCGGGCAATATCCGGGAACTGCAAAATGTAATTGAACGGGCCGCCATTATCTGCCACAGCACAACTATTAATACCGAGCATTTACCCAGGGAACTTTATGCTTCTCCCAAGCCCAGTTCCGGTTTGGTACTGGAATTTCCAGAACAAGGCATTTCACTGGAGGAAGTAGAGAAGGAGTTGATATTAAAAGCTTTACAAAAAAGCGGCGGCAACCAAACCAAGGCTGCCCAGCTGTTGGGTATTACCCGCTCGGCACTGCTTTACCGCTCACAGAAATACGGAATCACCTGGAATTAGGTTTTTTTTAAAAAAATAATTCATCTAGCAGGATTTTCAGCTTTAATTCAGAATATTTTACGCAATAGTCTCTTGACAACAACGTTATAATAAATATTATACGCTAGTTTTGGAAAACAGCCGTGATCTACAGGATCAGATAAATGAAAATATCGCCGGGAGCGCGTTTTCATAAATTAAGCGAAAATGGTGGTGGCTATGGCTAAGGAATTAATAACGGACAGAGGGCCGGTATTTTTTGAAGGACCGGTTTCCCTGGCATATCTGGACTCATTGGAAATTAACCAGGCACTGAACAATTTCAGAAATCCCAGACGGCAAAAAGAAGCCTTGGGCTTAGTAGCCAACCTTCCCGAAGGAATGGTTTATATTGCTCGTTTCGATCGTGAAATTGTTGGCTATGTGTTATTCCACTATCCCAACCAGTACAGCCGCTGGGTCAGGCATCCACGCATTCTGGAACTGGGCGCCATTGAAATCAGCCGCGAATGGCAGAAAAAAGGTCTGGCCAAGGCGATTTTACAAGAAGCTTTTAAAAACCCCGCGCTGGAGGAATATGTGCTGATTACCACTGAGTTTTATTGGCACTGGGACCTGAAAAACAGCGGTATGGGCGTGTGGGAATACCAGAGCATGCTTAAACATGTTTTTGGATCGGTGAACTTCAAAAGGCGGCACACCGATGACCCCGAAATACTGGAACACTCCGCCAATATGTTGATGGTACGCGTCGGTAAAAATGTAAGTAAAAATCACATTGAGATGTTTGACGATCTTACATACCAAAATTCCATCATACTGTAATTAAGCCCCGGAATTCTCCGGGGCTTTTTATTTTTATTCGTCTAACGTTTAACAGTATGCACTTGCAAGTGTGAACATAGCTCCGGCCAACCGCGTCTGGCCCGCCCGCCAATGCGCCGTAATAACAACAAAATAGGTTATCATAGATAAGTTATAATACCGCACCCGCCAAATAACCCTGATAAATTGCATCCAGTGCTTTGCGCGGGGCAACGGCATCACCTACTACATATACCTCGGGCAGCTGCTCCTTCACCCTTTCGCATAGACCACTCAGCGAACGCGAGCCCGCCGCCAGCACTACCGTATCGGCCTCCAGCACTTCCTCCTTGCCCTGCGTATCCAGCACCACACCACGTTCATTAATCTCTCTTGCCGTTGCCCTGGTTATTGTCTTTACGCCAAACCGGTGCATTTCCTGAAGGATTACCCAGCGTGAGGATATGCCTATATCGGCGCCCACTGCCTTTTGCATCTCCACCACGGTAACTTCCTTAACTCCCCGGATGGCCAGCTCTTTTAATGTCTCCCAGCTTTCAGCGTTATTAAGGGCTAAAAAGTGCAGTGCATCGGCGTCCAATGTACCTTTACGGGCCAGCAGCAATGCCGTTTCACAACCCACTGCGCCGCCGCCGATAATGACCACCCGCTTACCGGTGGCCGCTTGTCCCGCCAGCACATCCCAGGCCTGCACCACATTGGCGCCATCCACACCTAAAATAGGAGGCTGCATGGGAGCGGCCCCGGTGGCCATAACCACCGCATCAGCACCAAAAGATTTAATGCTGTTTTCGTCTGCTTCCTTGTTAAGTTCCACCTGCACACCCAGCCGGTCCAGTTCATGCCTGTAATATTCAATAACCGTACTAAACTCTTCCCGGCCCGGGGGGACCGCCGCCAGATTTAGCTGCCCGCCCAACCGGCGGTCTTTTTCCCACAGGGTAACCCGGTGCCCGCGCTCAGCCGCCACTCGGGCCGCTTCCATACCGCCGGGGCCGCCGCCCACCACCAGCACTTGTTTAACTTGCCGCGCAGGCTCCGGTTCCTGCTCCAGCTCGCGCCCGGCCCGGGCATTGACCAAACAGCCCACGGGTTTCATGGTAAACACACTGTCCAGACAGCCCTGGTTGCAGCCAATGCATTTTCTTATCGCACCGGCTTGACCGGCCGCGGTTTTAGCCACCAAATCAGGGTCGGCAATCATAGCCCGGGCCATACCCACCAGGTCGGCCATACCATTGGCCAGTATCTCCTCAGCCAACGCGGGATCATTAATCCTGTTACAAGCTATAACGGGCACGCCAACCGCTTCGCGAACACCCCGGGCCAGATAAGCAAACACACCCCGGGGCGCGGCCATAGTAATCTGCGGCACTGTTGTTTCGTGCCAGCCGCCGGTAACGTTAAAAGCATCCACGCCCGCTTCTTCCAAGCGTTTGCAGAACATAACAATTTCCCGGTTGGTATTGCCCCCAAGCATGAAATCGTTGCCTCCCACCCGGAAGAGCACCGGATAATCCGGCCCCACCGCCGTTCTGATGCGGCGGGCCACCTCCAAACCAAAACGCATCCGCCGCTCAAAGTCACCGCCATATTCATCATCCCGCTGGTTAGTTACCGGAGAAAGGAACTGTGAAATCAGGTAGCCGGCGCTGCCGATGGCCTCCACAGCGTCAAAACCCGCTTTTTGAGCGCGGACAGCCGCCAGGCCAAAGGAGTCCACAATGCCCTGTATCTCGTCCACGGCAAGGGCTCTGGGCATCTGCCTGGTTAGCTTGGAGGGAATGGGCGAAGGTGCTACGGGCTGAGTGCCAGAAAGGAAGGAATAGGAGTAACGTCCCGGCTGAAATAGCTGGGCCGCAATTTTCCCGCCCTCTTCGTGCACACCTTTGACCAGATCGGCCAGCCCGGGTATATATTTATCATTATCTATCCTGACCATATTGCCATGACCATACTTATCTATAGCACAGCCGCCCACCATAATGAGGCCTACCCCACCCCGGGCCCGTACCCGGTAAAACTCCACCAATTGTTCATTAACAAACCCATCGCGGCAATACCCCAGGTGCATGGCCGGCATAACCACGCGGTTTTTTAATTCCATCCGGCCTATCTTCACCGGCGATAACAGTAACACTATACACTTCCCCCTTATTTTTCGAATTCAGCTTGGAAAGTTAAATCACAGATTAAATGGCAGTTAACTGAAAATTCTACTTCCTGATTATTTTTCCTGCTAAAAAAAGAAACAACCGGATTTCTCCGGTTATAACATATCAAAAGGTTAGTTTCTTAATCGTTCTCCAATACCTTTTGAGTATCAATGTCACACATAAAGGTCACTGGCTGTCTTTTTTGCTCAAAACCAATAATCTGCTTCATCTTCTCCACCCTGGCGGGCAAATCCCCGGTTATTTCCACATAAGGCACATTCATAATGTCTAAAAAGTTTTTAATCTTTTGATCCACTATTACAGCAAAATCATCATCTTGATAGCGAATACCGTCTTTTTCACAGGCAAACTCCCGAGGAATATAAAACACCTCATAACCCGGCAGATCTTTCATAGCCCACTCAAAAAGTTTCATCAAAGCATACATTTCCTTGGGATTCTTAAAATCACAGCTGAGTAAACCGTAAACATAATTAAGAATGGTTGCGTTATCGCAAAAAATGATATCACAGTGCTTAAGTTCATTTTCCCGGCGTTTCTGGCCCTCATAAAGCAAAAATTGTTCAAAGATAGATGCGGGAATACCATAGCGGGCAATATAAGTACGGGCATATTCCAGACACACGTCGCTAATATACCCGGCCAAGCTGTATTCCACATCCAACTGTTTACAAAGCGTAGTTTTACCGGTGCCGGGTCCTCCCAAGATAGCTATTTTTTTAGTTTTCTCTTTTTTTTGCCGCATGATTTATCACCTCTTCTACTATATTTATTTCTGCACTTGCGCACTTTTCCCTTTTATAAAACGATTAATTATAGCAAAGCAATATACTTTTATTAAAAGACAATTTCGGTCATGCCCATCAGATACTAAAAATGGTTTTATTTTTATATTTTTATCTTTAGAAATTTATGCAACTTTTTATTTTACAGGCAGGATTTCATGCCAAAATCGACGAAGTTTTAGGTAAAAATTTCGGGCCATATATAAAAACCTTATTTAAAGCTGGCAAGGGAAGAGGAGGAGTATCATGTCAGAAGCGGTTAATTATTTTGATGAGGTTAGAGAAGTTGTCCTTGAAATGGGCGGCCAAGATATTACCCTTTGTAAACAATGCGGCTTATGCAGCGGCTCCTGCCCCTGGGGCAGGATGGAAAAGGAAAGCCCGTTCAGCATCCGCCAGATGATTTACATGGGTCGGCTGGGTCTCGACGGTTATGAAAGCGACGATATTCTTTTTGCTTGCACTACCTGCGGGCAATGCGTAGTACGCTGTCCCCGCGGCGTAAACATTATTAATGTTGTCCGTGCTATGCGCTCCGTACTTTGTGAAACCGGTGGCATTCCCAAAAACCTGAAAGCCGTGCTGGGCAGTATTAACAGCAACAGTAATCCCTGGTCCCAGGACAGTGAAAAACGAACCGCCTGGACACAGGGACTGGATATTCCTACTTTTAACGGTGAGCAGGAATACCTGTTGTTTGTCTGCTGTACTTCGGCCTTTGACGGCCGCAGCCAGAAAATAGCCCGCGCCATCGCCGCCACCCTGCAAAAAGCAGGCGTCAGTTTCGGCATAATTGGTAATGAAGAAAAATGCTGTGGTGAAGCAGTGCGTAAAATCGGTGCCGAAGAGGAATTTACCAACTTGGCTGAATCCAACATTGAGCTGTTCAACAGCAAGGGAGTCAAGAAAATTGTTACCACCTCGCCGCACTGCTACTGGACATTTAAAAATGAATATCCCGAATTTGGCGGCGAGTTTGAAGTAATTCACTACACCGAGCTGTACGCCCAGCTGCTCAAGGAAGGTAAAATCAAACCCGCTAAAGGACTGGACAAAAAAGTCATTTACCACGAGCCCTGCTACCTGGGCAGGCACAGTAAAGTATTTGAAGCACCGCGAGAAATAATAACCTCTATTCCGGATCTTAAGTTTATAGAGTTTGATAAAACCAAAGACGACAGCATGTGCTGTAGCGGCGGCGGGGCCCGTATCTGGATGGAAACCGAAGCCGGCATGCGTTTCTCGGATGTCAAAGCCAAGGAAGCGATGGACAAGGAAGCTGATTACGTAGTCACCGCCTGCCCATATTGCATTGTTATGCTGGAAGACAGCCTGAAAAATATTGACAAGGACGAAAAGATGGCCGTCAAAGATATAAGTGAATTGATTGCGGACAGCATAGATTAGGTTCTAAAAATTCAAGGCCCGGTCGAATTTTTTTTCGACCGGGCTTTTTTGACTTATTAATCAAGCAAAAAGTGCACATACTATATCTAAATAAAACTAGTTAAACAGGAGGTTAAGGAATTATATGCTAACTACAACAAGCCTGGCTGATTTTCTGCGCAAAGCCAATGATAGACTGCCGGAGGAAGCGGAGAGAGTATTGCAGGCGCTGCTGGAGCAGGGAAATATGAATAAAGAGGACCTTTCGCTGTCGGCCCGCGTTAAAAGAGCAGTGCTGGATCATATTATCATGCAGCTGTATGCCCTGGGTCTGGTAGAGATATCCACCGAGGGTAAAAGTAAAATTTGCAGCGCTACCAAATTGGGCGACGAATTTTTTAGCCTGGTCAGGGCCGGATAATAAATCCGGCTTTTTTCTTACCCGCCACACCATTGGGACATGTTATAATAATGGAGTACTTAGAATTTAACAAGGAGCGTTTCTCTATGGCGGGAAATTTAGAAATATTAAAGAAAATACCATTGTTTACACTGCTGGAGCGGCAGCAGCTGGAGGAAATAGAAAAGTTCATATTGGAGCGCAGCTATCAAAAAGGCCGGATTATTTTTATGGAGGACGAGCCCGGAGAGGCAGTATTTTTTGTTAAATCAGGCCGGGTCAAGGTGACCAAGCGCACTAAAGACGGGCGAGAGCATATATTACACTTTATCAACCCCGGGGAAGTGTTTGCGGAAGTGGTTTTATTTGACGACGGCACCTACCCGGCAACAGCCGAAGTAATCGAAGACTGTACCGTGGGTCTTATCAGAAACACCGATATGGAAAGATTCATTGGCACTCACCCCGACATAGCCCTGGGATTATTAAAAATTATGGCCAGACGCCTGCGCATATCTCAGAATCAGCTAATTGAGCTGGCTTTAATGGATACCACCCGCCGCGCCGCCAGCATGCTGCTTTTCCTGGCCGGCGAGCAAGGCACTAAAACCGACCGGGGTATAGTAATTGACATTTCACTGACCAATCAGGATCTGGCCAGTTTAATCGGCACCTCCCGGGAAACCGCCAACCGTATCATTAATGACTTCAAACGCCAAAAGGCTATTGACGTTAAAAAAGGACAGGTAACCATACTGGATAAGTATAAATTACGTTCGTGGATTTAAGAAAATCTGCGACTGTTCTTTTCCGATAGCGGTTAAAAAATGATGTAATATAATGGCCGTCATACCCCAGATAAAATAATCTTTGTACTCGTAAATATAGGTAGGAAAAGACCAGCGTTTTGTCCAGCCGCCCCTGTATATTTCCGGCACCCGGTGCAGCGGGAAATCATCACCGTAGCGAGTGGCCACCTCCACGTTGCTCACCTGGGGACGGTTGGACTGTAAAAAGGCTAAAGGCACCGTAAAAATTTTATCTACCTCTCCCCGGTTCAGCACAATACTACCCGGGGAAAGTATGCGCCCTGCAAATGGATAAACCAGTGCCCCCATGGGGGTAACCAGCACATCCAGAGAACCGAGCAACGTTATGTCATCGGTGGGCAATCCCAGTTCCTCCGCAGCCTCCCGCTGCGCAGCGGAGCCTGGCCGGCCGAGTTCATCTTCCTCTACCCGGCCTCCGGGAAAGCAAATCTCTCCGGGCTGCCTGCTTAAGTGCTTGGAACGTACCTCAAATAATATCTCCAAACCACCGGTGGTCTCAACCAGCGGCAGCAACACCTCCGATATTAAGTAATTATTTTTACCCATTATATCCGTTTTATCACTGTTTAGTTTTTGACTAATCTTATATTCGTTCATAAGCAGCTCCGTAAATTTTTTATAAAAACAGGCTCTAACACCTCTTTTATTATAACTCTACAGACCTGGTCTTTTATTGTCAATATTTAGCTAGCCGGCCGGCAAATACCCGACCGGACTGTTGACCAATACTACCCGGTGGTTTCCATGACCCGTCTGAGCAGCAAAGAGCAACAAAGCCGAATATTCCGCTCCGAGTAAATGCGCAGGTTGCCTGTATAATAATATGCAAACAACTTATCAGCAACCGTCTGCTCGTCAAGCCCCTTTTGCAGCAGGCCGATAATCTTTTCCCGTACCCTTTCCGCCTCGGTGCGGGCAAGCTCCCAAAACTCCCTGACCTGGTTTCGCCCTTGTATAATTTGCTCATGCGCACCGGCCAATATTTCTACCGGTAAATCCGCCAGTCTATTGATGGTGTCAACATATTTTTCATAACTTTCAAAAAATATGGGAAACAAGTGTTTATCATTAATGGGAAAACCAGCGCAATCCGAGCTGAACAGCACTTCCCTTTCGGACAGATAGGCCACAATACTGCAGGGACTATGCCCCGGAGCATGATAGAATTGCAGACTCACCCCGGGAGCCGGATTCCAGCACACCCCATCCTCTATAACATCGTCAACATCAATGGTTGCGGCGGCAGTGCCGGGCGTTCCTGTTAAAAGGCCTTCACTGCGCAGCACTTGGGTCATAGCGGCGTCCTCGGCAAAGAAATGCTTCACCACTTTGGAACGCTGCAGCACATCCCGGGCCCGGGCCGACGCAGCCACACGCACACCGGGAAATAGCTGCCGCAACCCGGGTATTCCGCATACATGGTCAAAATGAGCATGCATAATAACCAAATGACTGATTGACGGTGCCACAACATCATTTTGCATCTGCCCCGCCACGGTGGGCACCACGGCACTGACCGCACCCTCCAGCAGTAACGCGGGATTATCGCCCACGGCGTAAATGCGAAAGTGCCGGTTGCCCAGCACGGTTACCTGATCAGTTAAACGCAATATATCTCGCCGCCCTTCTATACAAAGCACAACCGGTAAACCTACCCCGCTCGCACATTTACTATCGTCTTATTTATTAATTAAAACAAGTCGATTCTCCTTCTTTCCCCAAAAATTATAAGCTCCCCGCGGAACATTGCGATTATTTATATTTAATTAGGGTTAGCTCCACATTCTAAATGAGTTCTAAGCATTGGTTCTTTTAATAGCCGGCAATAAACATTTATTGTTTCTTGAATCATTTTTGATGCATCAAATTCATCATATACTCTTTGTTTGCCCCTGTATCCAAACTCATTTCTCAAGCTTGGGCAGTCAAGGAGGCAAGCTATTTTAGAGGACAATTCCTTGTGGTCACCAGGTGAAACCAAGAAACCGCATTCACCATGTTTAATAATCTCCGGCACCCCTCCGACAGATGTAGCCACAACGGGCAAAGAAAAGGCCATTGCCTCCAATATAGTAAGGGGTAAACCCTCTGTTATCGACGGCAGTACAAATATATCCATTGTAGAATACGCAGGAGTGATATCGTTAATCATACCGGTAAAAGTAAAGTAATCATTAATTGATGACAGCCGTATTGTTTCTTCAAGTTTTCCCCTTAAAGGTCCGTCGCCGACTATTAAAAAATGTACGTTATATCTTTCAATAAGCTGTTCCGCAGCTTTTATCAGCACAGAGAGCCCCTTCTGTGGAGCCATTCTGGCCACAGTTCCTATTACAGTTCGATCCGGGGGGATATGCCACTTTTCTTTAGAACCATGTTGGATATGACTAATATTAAATTTATTTAGATTGATTCCATTATGGATAACTTTAATTTTGGAATGAGGAATTTTTTGTTTATATTTAATTTCGTCACCTAGAGCGTTCGAAACAGTTATGATGCAATCGGTAGACCACGCAAGGGCACATTCTATAACAGCCGCGATATTATTTTTCCAAGCGGGCCAATGCTCATTATGAATAGAGTTATGTACCGTATATATGGCGGGCACTCCCGCCCAAAGAGCCGCCGGCCTGCTAACAAGGGCGGCTTTGGCCCCGTGGGCGTGTACCAGGTGAACCTGTTCCCCGCGCATAAATTTGCGAAGAAGGTTAAATGATGCATAGTCTTCTTTCAGAGAAACCACTCCGGTTAAAGGCAGCGGCAATACTTTTATATTTTCTGAAACAAGCTTATCTTCCAAGGCACTTTTTTGTGGACAGGCTATCGTAACATCAAATTCTTCCTTTAGCCCATTTACCAAAGTTATAACATGCCTTCCGATGCCGCCTTCCGTGGGCCTGACAATTTGCAATAGTTTTGGTTGTTGTTGGAGCATAATTGGACCTCCATCATTGCTATTTTTTATATTATTCCCCCGGAGATCGGTATTAATATACCAATTCAGACCGGTAAACAAACTCAATCCTCTGGCGTCCATTACCGGCATCATTTCCTTTATTGCCCGGACCGTTTTTTTGCCGTCTACGGCGGCAAAAATGAAACAAGCATAGACTTTTAGCTTTAAGTTTTTTTTACTCAACTATTCTTTTACAAGAGTATTAAGCATAAAGAATAACTGTTGGAAATTACTTACTCAACCCGAAGAAGGTGTTCCAATGACTATCCTTTATGCTATTTTAGGAATGTTATGCTGGGGGCTGGCTCCATTGTTCGGCAAACTGGGTTTGTACAACGTAAACCCGGTTACCGCCCTTTCATTACGCACCATTTTTGCGGCTACCCTGGTGATGGGCTGGTTAATCGGCTCCCGGGGCTTTCATCAGTTCCTCCAAGTGCCTCCGATATTCTGGGTATTTATAGGTATTGAGGCCATTCTGGCAACATTGTTGGGTGACCTGGCTTATTTTGCTGCTCTAAAAAGAGGTAACATTAACGATGTAACGCTGATTTTATCTTGTTCTCCCATTGTTACCATGCTATTAAGTTACTGCTTTTTCGGTGAAATGATTACAAACTTTCAGCTCATTGGAGCTGCTTTTATTAGTATTGGCCTGGTTTTTATCAGTTTTGATCTGCTGTAAATTATTACCTCGGATTTAAACGTGGCATGTTATCCTGTCCCGACATAACAAAAAGGTAACGTTAAAATGCGAGGTGAATTGTTAGTGTCTAATCAGCAAAATGCACCGATCATTGATGCACTTAAGAGATACATCAATGACAAGGTAATCAGATTCCATATGCCGGGCCACAAGGGAAGACAACTTGCCGATAGTTTATTGAATGACCTTTTAGGAAGCCGGGTTTTTGCAGCAGATGTTACCAATGTTCCCGGTCTCGATGATCTGCACCAAACCCACGGTGTTATTAAAGAAGCTCAGGAAATGGCTGCGGCAGCTTTCGGCGCCGATCATTCCTATTTTCTTGTCAACGGCAGTTCATGTGGGCTGCAGGCCCTGATAATGGCGGTATGCAACCAGGGTGATCGGATTTTAGTGCCCCGCAACATGCACCGATCTATTTTAAGCGGGATAATTTTGAGCGGTGCCGTTCCGGTGTACTTTAAACCGGAATACGATGACGGCTATGGTCTTTTCCTGGGAGCTTCCCCGGAAACAATCGCCGGAAGCCTGGATTGTCACCCTGAAGTTAAGGCTGTTATTCTAGTCAGCCCCACCTACCACGGTATTACCTCAAATGTTGCGCGGATTGCTGCAATTGTTCACGCCCGTAATATTCCATTGCTGATTGATGAGGCGCACGGCCCGCACCTGCATTTTCATGAGGCTTTGCCCCGGACTGCCCTGGAGGAGGGGGCGGATGCCTCTGTTCAAGGAATCCATAAGATCCTGGCCGCTTTCACCCAGGCTTCCATGTTACATATCAAGGGAAATATAATTGATAAGTATAAACTTGAAGCCTGCTTAAGGCTTCTCCAAAGCACCAGCACATCTTACCTGCTATTGGCCTCCCTTGATGCGGCCAGAGCACAAATAGCAGCCCGTGGCAAACAGTTGATTCAAATCGCCTTGGAACTATCTGACTACCTGAGGCAAGAAATCGTTGGAATGACAGGCTTTTCGGTTTTGGGGCCTGATATTGTAGGCCAAAAGGGGGTTTGGGGCCTTGACCCGACAAAGATAACTATTTCAGTCAAGGGATTGGGAGTTACCGGGCTCTGGGCGGAACGTTGGCTCAGAGAAAAGCACCATATCCAGATAGAGATGTCGGATATATTTAATTTACTGTTAATTATCGGATTTGGGAACAGCCGTACCGACACCCAACATTTCCTCAAAGCATTACATGAAATGAGAAAATACATCGACCAAAACCCGATCAGATCATATCACTCCCGTGCTCTAAGAGAAGGAAATATTATGCCCGAGATACCTGAACTGGTTATTTCACCCCGGGAGGCTTTTGGAGCACCTACCCTCACCTTACCCCTGAACGAGGCTGTGGGCAGAATAAGCACCGAAGCTGTAGCTTGCTATCCTCCGGGTATACCGGTACTTTGTCCCGGCGAAAGAGTGAGCGGCGAGATTATAGACTACCTCACCGCCAAACGAAATCTGGGCGTGCATTTTCAGGGGTGCAGCGACCTAAATGTCTACACGCTGCGGGTGGTCAGGTGAACTCGTTTAGCTTAAAGCTGAACATCGGGGTTTCAGATAGGAATTCTACCCCACCTGAAGTAAACATGGGAACTCCCACTTATAGAAGTAAGAGTATTGGAATTTTGACAAATTAAACCTTTTACTGCGGTTTACGCGGCCCGCGCTCAATAACGCGCGGGCTGGCGTTATACCAGCTGGTGCCCTTTTTTTTGGAAGTAACCATACCATCGGGTGTTTCCACGGTCACCCACGACCTTACTACATAGCCGTCTTGGCCCGGTGCCGTCACTTTTTCCCCACCGGGCGGCAGGTTGGGGTTATAGCGGTATTCCGTCCAGTATTTTATTCTTTTTTTAATTACATGATGCCAGGTAACCTTGGGCGGTTTCTGACAACCGTACAGAGCCATATAAAGTGTACAGTCAACCTTCTGAGACCATATGACCACCGGGCCCTGGGTATTATTCATAAAACGAAAATCTCTGGCCCCGTAATATACAGTAGCATCCTGACCCGGCGGAACATAAGGAACGGTCATGGAATGAGAGTCGCGCATGATAACCTTTAAATCGCTGAAAGTTACCACGTTATACAGCATGGAGGCAATTTTGCACACCCCGCCCCCCACGGTGGTAACAAGTTGATTACCCGCATATGTAGGGCCGGCTTGATAGCCACGATACTCAGTGTACGGCCCGATAGATTTGTTTTGGGAAAAAATTTCGCCCGGCTGTACTACCTGTCCAGCCAATTGCTCCGCCGCCAGCCCAATATTATAACCTTCCGCCTTTATCGGATCCGGCAGAGAAGCTTTATACGCAGCCATCAGCACGGGAGTGTTATATTTCTTGATAGCTGAAAGGAATTGGGGATCCTTTTCCCAGGGCAGAGGACCCTCATACGATCTCTCCATACCCGAAAATTTTTTAAAAATATTGTAATCTTCCGAGCCGGCCTGAGATTCCCCGTAACCCCCAAGTTCCAACCGAATGTCTTTATTACCAAGATTAGCTTCACCATAAAGATAAGTTTTAGCCGCTGTCACCCATAAAGCACTAAAGTCCGCCGGTATTAAAGCAGCATCTTTCATTGCAGTTGTACAACACCTGTAAATTGGTGGAACTCCCAGCAAGACTGCAACAAGTATGATTATTATTCCAGCCTGCCTCACATTGCTACCTCCCCTTATATATCACCGATTTTATTATCCCTTGCAGGTCAAAGGTTATCCTATAACAAAACAGGGTAATAGGTTAATTACTTCCTCATATACATAAAGCTAGGGAGAAGAAGGTGTTCGCGTGAAAGGTTATAACTATAGAAAATATTCTATAATAGTATTTATTGTATTATTATTTTTGTTAGCCCCTCAATTATGTAAAATAGCCTTGTTAAACAGAAGCAATAAGGAAGTGCCCAAGCCTGAAATGAAAAAAGAAAGACCATTATTATATGGGGAATTTTTAAGCTGGGATGAAACAGATAAATTATTTCCCAGATATGCCAAGGCTAAAGTTATAGACTTTGAAACGAAACTTCAATTTTACGTACAAAGAAGGGCCGGACAGTACCATGCCGATGTCCAGCCGCTTACAGCCGAGGATACCGCTATAATGAAAGCGGTATACAACGGAAAATGGAGTTGGAAGCGCAGGGCCGTCATAATTGAGCTGGCTAACGGGCGCAAGATAGCCGCCTCCATGCATGGAATGCCTCATGGTGCGGGCGCCGTTCGGGGTAATAATTTTAACGGGCATTTTTGCATTCATTTCAAGGACAGTAAAACCCACGGAACCGGGGCAATAAATATGGACCACCAGATAATGGTGTGGAAAGCGGCGAACAGGGTAAGCGAGCAGTTACGGTCACTGGGACCTCAGGATATTATTGAGGTATTCTTCGCCGCTGTCAATCAGGGTGAAACGAGCCTCGCCAAGAGATTAATTGACGATGATTCCCAATACGCAACACAATTGCTTAAAAATCTTCAGGATATAGAAGCCGCCAGGATAAATAGTATTGAGAATCAAGGAAGGAATAGCTTTAAAGTAAATGTCGGAGTAGTTTACAAGAATTCAGACAAGGAGTATATAAAGAATATGACCATTAGTATGAAAAACAGAAAAAAATCAAGCTGGAAAGTTGATCCGCGGACAATGCTGACCTTATTGGATAAAGAGGCTTGGTTTGAAATTAGGCAGTGGAATGAAGAGCAAACGCCTCATAAACCAGAAATTGCACATTTTCGCCGTACTTAAGTCAGTAACCGCTTATTTTTCATTATAATATAAACCTTACCCGATAGCTTCCATAACCCGCCCGACCAGTTAAGCATCACCAAGCCTAATGCGCAGGTTCTTAGCGCTAAGATTGGCAATTTACTGCTATAACCCAGCCCAAGGCTCGGCCTCAGTTGTGGCTATATCTATATGTACCGCCAGCTCGGCCTCGGCCAAAGCTGCAGTAAGCTGCTCGCGCAGCGCGGGCAGCACCGCCCGCTCGGTGGCAAAATGACCGGCGTCGATAAAGCATATACCCGCCGCCAGCATGTCCCGCGCGGCATGGTAGCGCACGTCTCCGGTAACCAGCACGTCGGCGCCCTTTTGCCGGGCCAGGGACCACATATCGCCGCCGGACCCACCGCAAACCGCTATCCTCCGTACTTTAGTGCCGGGAGCTCCACCGTAGCGCAGGCAGCCCGCTTGCAGCACTTTTTGGACTGTACGGGCAAAATCGCCCAGCACAGCCACCCGGGGCAGCCGGCCCAACCGGCCCAACCCCCGGGCCACCCCTTTGTTTTCCAAAGGGTATAAATCATAGGCCACTTCCTCATATGGATGTACATCCAGCATGGCTTGCACCACCCGGCTAGTTGCTTTTTCTTTAATGATGGTTTCTATGCGCACCTCTTCCACCTGCTCCAGCCGTCCCGCAACACCAATAAACGGGGTTGTCCCCTCATCCGGGCAAAATGTGCCCGTACCCCTCACATTAAAGGAGCAGCGGCTGTAATGACCGATATAGCCCGCTCCCGCCCGGCCCAGGGCTTCCCGCACAGCATCGGCATGGGTGACGGGCACAAATACCACCAGCTTAAGCAGCCGTTCGTATTGTACCGGGTGCAGCACCTCGGTTTGCTCCAACCCCAGTACCCCGGCCAGCACATCGTTGACCCCGCCGTCCGCACTGTCCAGGGTAGTATGGGCGGCATAAACCCCAATGCCGGCCCGAATCAGACGGAAGAACAAACTGCCCGCCGGGTGATCCCGGCGCACCGCTTTTATCCCCTTGAGAAGCATGGGATGGTGGCTGATGATTAACTGGACATCTTGCTGCTCGGCCTCCCCCACCACCTCCGGGGTTACATCCAAAGCCAGCAGCACCTTTTGTACAACTGCATCAGGATCACCCACCTGCCAGCCGCTGTTGTCCCATTCTTCAGCCAATCCCGGCGGGGCCAGCCGCTCCATAATGTGTACCAGATCTTTGCCTCGCACTATCTTTGTCCGGTCTACCAATTTGCCAGCACCTCCTCTATTTTTTCCGCCTCTTGTTTTAAAAACTCGGCCCGTTCAATTGCACCAGCACTTTGGGCACGGGTTATTGCCGCCAATATAGAATTAATTTCCACCGACCGTCTTTTTAAAAATTCTCGCAGAACAACGTTCCTTTTTTCCAACAAGCACGGCCCGACCTCCAGGGCAAAGCTGTCCATAACCTTCTCCGTGCCCGGCTCGGCCACTAAAATCACATAATAGTGTCCGTCTTCATAAACCATATCTTCATCTGCCAACCGCCAGCCGTTATCCATCAGCCACCGGCGAACCAAGGCTATATCCCGCATAGGCTGAATAACCAGCCGCTGCAGCTGCCGCATAACGGCCCGGCCCTGTTCAAAAACGGCACAAACTGTTTTGCCGCCCATTCCGGCAATCACCAACACATTTACCTCGCCGGGCTTTAATATGTTAAGACCGTCCCCCATACGCAAGTCGATATAATTCTCCAATCCGCTGGCCCGCACGGTGATTAAAGCCCCGTCAAACGGTCCCCGATTTATGTCACCGGCTACCACCCGGCGGGATATACCCTGACGAACCAGATAAACCGGCAAATAGGCGTGGTCCGTGCCAATATCCGCTACCGCCGCACCGGCCGGCACGTGCCGGGCCACCGCAGTTAATCTTTTCGATAATTCCATTTGTTAACTATTAGTCCCCCCTTAATATACTCCCATCAAAAATATCCGGTCGGCTAATCAGCAGTTTAAACTCTCCTGATCAAATCTTTCCCTATTATTATAGCCTATAAAACCGTTATAGCCAGCCATCATAATTACTGCAGCCACTTAAAAACTTAACGGCAAACAATTTATCAGACACATGACCATTAATGTAAACCAAATCAAAATACCACACAAAAAAGGAGATACGGTCAAAACATGGAGAACATTGCGGAAACAGTAACAATGCAAATAAACGGTCATTTTAACGTACTAATCTGTTATGTCCATACCAATTCTTCAAGTGAAACTTTCGACATACCCAATTTGCCGGATAAACTGCAAAAAAGTTAAAACAGCCATAACTCGTTGAACAACGGAAGGCAAAGGCATATCATGTGCTTACCGGGAAGGCAAAACAACCAACAGGGGCCCGGCCAAAGACGGCAGGCAAACACGGCTATCCAGCAAAGCCGGCCGCAACATGATAAATGAATAACACTCGTCTATCAATTACAAGGAGGTATATATAAATGACTAGAATGTTACTGGCCATAAACGGCGCCGAATACTCAACGCAAGCACTTAATAAAGCGATTTGGCTGTCCAAAGTAGAGGATGCCCAACTGGATGTTTTATACGTCAATCCCCCGTGCAACCAAATGTACCCCGATGTTCCCGGTCTTTGCTTCTGGATGCCGGACTTCGAATATAAAATGGTTGCCGAAAGGCTAAGGAATAAAGTACTGGATAGCGAAATTATCCCCAAATTCCAAGAAGCCGGCATGGAGCCACATATAATTGTTACCAGCCGGGATCAAGATGATAAAATAAAAGAAATGAGCGTAGAAAACCAATACGACAAGATATTCATCGCCAGCCCGTCAAGATACTGCCGCAGCCAAGCTAAAGGCTGGCTATGGTTTAAAAACAAGCTGCAAGAAATTCCCGCCGGAACAGTTTGCTTAATTTAGAACCCCCTTCTCTTCCAAAAGAAGGGGGTCTTCGCTCTCTAGCGAAAAAACAGTTTAATGCAAACGCTTCCGACACTGTTCCCGTACAATCTTGAGCACCTCAGGCAGCCTGGTCTCAATTTCCGGCGATAATTCCAGGGAAAAGCCAATTTCTTTGGGCTCCACTCCAATGATGGTCACTTGCGGCTTTATCCCGTAATGGGCAGCCAGCTGCAGCACATCCAAAAAATGCGGGTCGTGGTTTATCCACCCCCCCGGCCCCGCTTTCCGTCCGTCCTCTCTTGTGCTTAGCTGCTCCAATGTCACCAGATAAACGGCCCCCGGCGGTCCGCCCCCCTGCATACTGTCTACAGCAATCACCTGCCGACATTTTTGCAGTAAGCACCAATACCCCCACATGCCGCCTCCTGCTTCAACAGCCCGCACACCCGGCGGAACACCGTTTTTTTGCAACTCCCGCACCACCCGGGGTCCGATACCATCATCCCGCATTAATGGATTACCCAGACCCACCACGGCAATTTGCTCTACTTCAGTCACCACCACAAATTGTTATTTAGGTCTAAAATAACCTGTAATAATTGACTTAAGTTTTTCCAGACTGTCGGTAAAGGCAAAATACATATGTCCCGAAACCGTGCCGGTTAAGGCCACCGCAGCCAAGTAGTGCACCAGGCGGGTATTATGCAGCCCTCCGAAAAAGCGGGTTAATACCTGCAGTTTGCCCGAGGAATAAAGAGCGGCCCCGGTAAACAGCTGTGTTATAAATAATATGGCCATTTGAGAAAACAGCAGCTTTTGCCCGGGATTATATTTGGGATACTTGGGCTCTTTTTTCTTTAAAAACAATTCATAAGCGGCAAACCCGGAAGCTGTAGCTATATCATCGGAGCCGGGGAAAAGCTTCCGATAGTCACGACTGACCACGGCATAATATGCCCGGGATAAAAAATAAAAGCCAAAGAAATACTGGGCGGCAAAATGCACTTTCCTAGCGGCATCCATACTGCGAAAGCAACGGACACCTCCGGGTTTATGAATATAAAAACCACTGGCCGCCAGCAAAAAGAAAGACGGTGCCAGCACCCAGTGCAAAGCCCTGGTAATCCGGTTGTGACGGAGGGTATTAACAGCCTTTATTCTTAATCCTAATAGATTATTAGTAAATTTCATACCCATCGCTCCACTATGATCTATTATGTGCCCTGTATTTTAGCATAGTTGGTGATTTAATCGCACCTAAACCTTTTCTTAACCGGGCTTTTAATCTTCAAACTCCTTTAATTTATTGGCAAACCAGGCGGTATGCAGATCCTCGTCAATCAGATTATCCCATAAGACATCGAACAGGTGCTTGTCGTTTCCTACATGCATGATCATATTTTTATAATCCTGCATGGCCTTCTCCTCCAAGGTGATATCCATTTTAAACATCATTTTGGGTCCCAGCAGGCCACTTAATGTACCGGCGGCTTTTCCAAGCAGGGGTGAAATAACATCCCCCAGACTGGTGGGCATTTCCCCTCTTCTTTTAATCTCCTCGGCCAAGTTATCCACGTGCTGCTGCTCAATCATTGCTATGCGGGCAAATGTTTTCGCCAGGTAAATGTCCTCCACCGCATGGGCCTGGGCTGTGTATAAATCCACCTGGTTCAGCTCCAGGCTGTAAAACCAGTTTAATTTAGCTATAATTGTCTTATCGTCCATTTGCTATCCCGGCCATTTAACATGATTTGCCGGCTGCTTATAAGCAGCCGGTTAAACTGGGAATAAAAAATCAATATCCCTATAACCGGGCTTGCACTCCTTTCGGTTTAAACTTGTTTGCCTGAGATTGACAAAATAAACAGCCGCGCAGCGGACGGACCTGATTTTTTATCCAGTCTATATACCTAATGCTGCCTGATCTCCACGGTTGTATTTACCTCAACCAGCTTAAAAAGCTCGGCAATCTGCCCATTGTCCATCCTGATGCACCCACCCGAAGCTTTCTTACCAATGGATTCCGGATCATCGGTGCCATGAATGCCGTACTTGCTGCCCACCGGTGCCCTGGCGTCTTTTTCGGCCCGGTTATCCTGTGCAAAAGGCACGGCAAGGCCCATCCAGCGTTCACCCAACTGTGGCTTTAACTCCCGGCCGTGGTCCTCAATCTTATTAGCTATTTTAAAAACACCCTCAGGTGTATAAAGCGGATCTTTTCCGGTAGCTACCGGATAACTTTTATACAGCTCGCCCTTTTTGTATAAATATAAAGTATTGGTTCCCTTATTGATAATAATCCTATCCCGTCCAGTGCGGGGATTGGGATAGACAGCCAGCACTTCAAACGCCGGCTCAATGCCAATGACGGTTATTTGGTCACTGCCAACCAGCTTAATACCCTCCGCTATAGCATACCCCACCAATGGGGTCGCACCGGCCAGCTTGCCACAAATATTGTATACCGCACCGACATGGTTTACTCTTATAGTTTGTCCCGTCAGCCTATTAATAATATCGGATGCATGGCTTAAACGGCAGACCGTTACCCTGTCATTCTCAAATATAACATGCCCGGACTCGGCATCTTCGGGGGCCGGGGAAGCCTTTTGTTTACCTTCACCCGGCTGAACGGGCTGTTGTGCTATAGGAAGATTGCTTTGAGGGATTGGTTTTTGTTGTCTATTTTGTTTATAATCCAAGCTGCCAAGAATAAACAAAACGGCTATTGCTGTTAATACCGATTTAGATAAATATTTCATTTACCTCCTCCCCCCGGTACCCGTGTGTTAAAGTTAAAGATTAGCTAAACCAAGCTTACTGGTTCGAGCAAGCCAGATTCATATATAGTATGGCAGGAGGACTTAAAAATAAGTTGTGGAAATTCTACCAAATGTACTCGTTCAGCTAAAGCTGAACATCGGGGCTTCAGATAGGGATTCTACCCCAATTGAAGGGACTCCCACTTATAGAAGTAGAAGTAGGAGTCCTGGAATTTAATCAAATAATTTGCAGCATACCGGGGTATAGCTTTATATAGTCTCTAAGAAATATATTCTAAACGGAGGGAAAGCAATGTTAACCGCTGAAGTGTCTCTCTACCCGCAGAAAACCACTAACGCCAGCCGGATTATCAACAGTTCACTGGACACACTGAGACAGCATGACTTACAGACCCAGGTGGGTTCCATGTCTACCCGGCTACAGGGTACGGATGAGGAAGTATGGGCCGGTTTAAGAGATTTATTTAACCGGGCCGGAGCTCAAAACGAAGTCAACATGGTAGTGACTATATCCAACTCGGCGGTTTAGCCCGCAAAGAACAACAGCGCCTGAGATCCCTTATAGATAAGGTTCCTCGGCGCTGCTTTATGTCTGCAGCCGGATCACACAGATATTATAAATTCCCGCAATGATTTGCCCGGTGCTATCACATGGGTGGCACAGGCCGAGCAGGGGTCGAAAGAACGCACCACCCGGCTGATTTCTATGGGCTCGTTTTCATCCGCCACCGGAGTGTTCAAAAGAGACTGTTCCATCGGCCCGGGCTGTCCTTCCGCATCCCGGGGGGACATATTCCACGCTGTGGGAGTGATGATTCGGTAATCGGCAATGCGCCCCTTTTCAATACGCAGCCAGTGTCCCAGCGGGCCGCGCATAGCGCCGGTCAATCCCACTCCGATTGCCTCATGGGGCACTTTAAATGGTTTGTATACCGGTTCCCCAGGGCGCAGTTCCTCCAGCCACCCCGCCATTAATTGCCCCACCTTTTGGGTCTCCAGCACCCGGGCCATTATCCGATCCATTGTAGATACACCATGTCGATAGTCACCGCTTATCCAGAGCCGGGCCAGGGGGCCTCCCTCCACCGCCCGGCCGTTGTAACGGGGCGCTTTTACCCAGGAATAGGCCCCTTTCTTCTCACGATTGGGTGCCGTTTGTTCATTGAGCATACCTTTATTATTAGGGATCTTTTCGGCGCCTATTCCCCCATCGTTAGCCGCGGTGCTATGCTCATACCAGGCGTGACTTAGATCCTCATTGATAGCCTGCGCGTTTACTTGATGCACCTGCCCTTCCAGCAGCGCCCCGCAAGAGAAATACCTTGCACGATCATCTTGATCCCGGGGGAAAATGCCAAATACAAGCATGTCGGCAGTACGTCCGCCGATTGTATAGTAATCGGCATAGACCTCGGCCAGGGTGTGAACATCAACAATCATCCGGTTAGCAATAAAATCATTAATTTTTTTTAATTTTGAACGAAAATTCAGCACTACATCCGCCGTAGGTGCCACAGTGCTGCCTCCAGCCAGAATACTGTGGGGAAAAGGCGCTTTAGCACCGAACAGAGCCACCATTTCATGAGCCAATCGGGCCATCTCCAGTGCTTCATAATAATTTTGCAGCATAGCCTCGTTGTCCCGCCCCGCAAGCCTGAAGTCCTTGCTGTAACCGGGCACAAAAGGATGCATATCGGGTCCCCGCACGTAATCGGGCAAGCTTAACAAATAAAAATGTCGAATATGGTTTTGCAGCAGATCCGCACCCAGTATTAAATTGCGCAATACATTACCGTTATGGGGCGGACGCACCCCGGCGGCGTCCTCCAGAGCATAAGCCGCCGCCGTGCCGTGGGCGGACGAGCAGATACCGCACACCCGCTCGGTAAGATAACTGGCGTCCCTGGGGTCCCGATCCCGCAAGATCAGTTCAAAGCCCCGGAAAAACTGCACGCTGCACCTGGCTTCCACCACTTTTCCTTGAGATATCACAGCTTCCACCATAAAGGGACTGTTGGCCCGGGTCACCGGGTTAATAGTAATCTTTTTCAAATGTCCGGCACTCCTTATATGAGGAGAAAACTTGGTGCAATGAATACAGCTGTATTAACCATTTCAATTATCGTCTTAGCTTCAAAAAACATTGAATCATTAGTGCTTTTTCTTCAGCTTTTTTTTTATACTATCCACCAACACTTGCACCGGTGTGGTCTGCAACACCTCCAGACCCGGTTTGGAAGGAGCCAAACCTATTTTGACAGTCTTGGGCAACCGCCCCTTGATAATGCTGACCGCCAAATGACTGCCGATACCCAAAGCTGTCAGCGTACCTGTGACAGCTCCAATGCGATTGGCGTTCACGGTAATGCCGGGCAAATGAATATCCGGCAGGTGTTCAAAGAAGGGCATAGTGTGCTCCGGAAACTCGGGGCTTACACAACCTATGCATGGGGTATTGGCCTTAACGGGCCAGTTGATATGCTCCCCGTTCCACTGGCGGTACGGACAGTCCGCAAAGGTTACCGGGCCTTTGCAGCCAACCTTGTACATGCACCAGGGCTCCCCCGGTTGGCTGGCAAATATACCGCTGTCGAAATAATGCCGGCGCTGGCACAAGTTGTGAATGGTTTCCCCGTAAAACAACGTGGGGCGGTTATACTTATCCAGCTCAGGCTCACCATACCACACCAGGTGGGCCAGGGTACCAACAATCCAGCCCGGGTTTACCGGACAACCCGGCACATTAATAACCTTACGGTTTAATACTTCTTGAACACTTTTACCCCCCGAAGGGTTGGGTTGAGCGGCATAAGGCCCCCCAAAGGCGGCGCAGGTGCCTACTGCCACCACATGTCCCGCCGCCATGCCCAGTTCCCGCACCGCCGCCAGGGCGGTATATGGCTCCCCGCTGCGTTGACCGAGCACACAATAAAGCCCATTGGATCGGGTTGGCACGGTACCTTCCACAATTAATATGTATTCGCCCGCAAACTTAGCCAGGATATCCTGCAGTACACCCGTAGCCATATCCCCCTCGGCGGACATGACAAAATGGTTATAACGAAAATCAATTAAGTCCGTAATAATCGCCCGGTATCCCGGGTCGAGAGAATTTAAAAAAGATATGCTGTCCCCCGCACAGGTATTGGTACCCAGCCAGAGCACCGGAGGATGCTTTTTTTTATCTCCGGCAAGCAAACTGCCTACTAGTTGGTTGGTGGCTTCAGAAGCTGCCAAGCCACCTTTGTTGATTATGCTTTTAAATTTATTTATTTCAATCATCTGCAGCACCTAAAACAATCTTTCCCGGAAAAGTTTAAAATATGTGTCACACCATTCATAGGCACATTCACTGCTATTTCTGCCAAAACATGATGGATCTCGCCTCAAAAACAAAGGTGGCAATTTATGAAACAAAATTCATAAAAAACCATCTACCGCACAAAATAATGCTATAGACTAATAAAACCAAATACAAGGAGTTGTCATATGGCAGCTTTTTTTAGTAAATTCAGGCGACCCCGCCGTTTAAAGGCTCCGGCCCAAAAGCCCGGTAAGTCCGGAAGCAGCCCCAACGGCCAGGACCCCAACTACCCCGGTCATGCTTCCCAAAGCCGGACTTTGAGCAGCGATATAGAAGATAATCTACGCGGCCTGAAAGAAATTTTCCATGACTGTACTGATGTAGTTTTTCGGGAATTTTTATTTGCCCGGCAAGAGCAAATAAAACTTGCTTTAATCTATATTGACGGTTTGGCCGATAAAGATCTAATCAGCAACCAGATTATGCGGACCCTGTCTCTGGAAGCGCCGGCGGCCACGGATAGGGCTGCCATTACCAAGGACAACGCCTGGCACTACATTAAAATGCACGGCCTTTGCGCGCATCAGCTTCAGGATAGTCCGGAGCTGGACAACGTCCTTAACGCTATTTTATCCGGAGACAGCGTGTTACTGGTGGACGGGCATGCTGATGCGCTAATTGTCGGCAGCCGGGGCTGGGCGGCCCGCTCCATTGAAGACTCCAAAACCGAGACGGTGGTGCGAGGCCCCCGGGAATCATTTGTAGAAACACTTCGCACCAACACTTCCATGCTCAGGCGCAAAATAAAAAATCAGAACCTGAAAATCGAAATGCTGCAGTTGGGGGAAATAACTAAAACCGATATAGCGGTTATATACATTAAAAATATTGTCAATGAGGGACTGGTACAGGAGGTAAAAAAAAGGCTGTCGGGCATTAAAATTGACGCGGTGCTGGAATCGGGTTATATAGAGGAGCTGATTCGAGATAACCCCTATTCTATATTCCCCACTCTTTCACACACCGACCGCCCCGACCGGGTGGCCGCTCATTTATTGGAAGGCCGTGTGGCCATCATGGTGGACGGCACGCCAATGGTGTTGGTGGCACCCTACTTATTCATAGAAGCTATCCAGTCTCCGGAAGATTATTACGAACAATCATTTTTTATGTCCGGAGTACGGCTGCTGCGGATCATCAGCCTGATACTCGCTCTGACACTGCCTTCTCTTTATATAGCCATTATTTCATTTCATCACGAAATGCTGCCCACACCACTGCTTTTAAGTATCGCGGCTCAGCGGGAAGCAGTGCCGTTCCCGGTGTTTGTGGAAGCTTTGTTAATGGAGTTGGCCTTTGAAATTATCCGGGAAGCCGGCATCCGATTGCCCAGAGACGTTGGCCAGGCAGTGAGCATCGTAGCCGCGCTAATTATCGGCCAGGCCGCAGTGCAGGCCGGGCTGGTGGCCGGAGCCACCATTATCGTTGTGGCTTTAACGGCTATGGCCTCCTTCACTGTTTACTACAGCGGCAGTATCAGCTTTCGCCTGCTAAGATTTCCCATGATGTTCCTGGCCGCCTCATTCGGTTTGTTCGGCATAATTGGATGTATCATTGCCCTGGTGGTGCACATGGCCAGTTTACGTTCCTTCGGCGTTCCCTATCTGGCACCGTTGAGTCCTGTTATCACACAGGATTTAAAGGATTCGGCAATACGGGTACCCTGGTGGGCCATGCACAAACGCCCGCATTTGATCGGCCAAAAAAACCCGCAGCGGGAGGCACCGGGCATGCAGCCACGTCCTCCGCAGCCGGATAATGAATAGGTGGTGAGGCAGTTGCCGGAAAGAGGCCGAATTAGCGGCGGGCAGGCGGTTTTATTAAATATCACCATGATTATCGCCACGGCAATGCTTGGCGCCCCAGCTATCGCCGCCGCGCATGCACGGCAGGACGCCTGGCTGTCCATGCTGCTGGCCATGCTGCTGGCACTGCCCATTGCCGGGATCACAGCCAGGTTGGGTACTTTATTTCCAAGCAAAACAATTGTGCAATATACGGAGGATATACTGGGCAAATGGCCCGGTAAGCTGCTTAGTTTATTATATTTGCTATGGTTTATCCAAATCTGCTCGGTAATGATCAGAGAATATAGCAGCTTTCTGGCAGATGCTATCATGCCCGAGACTCCCCTGATCGTTATTAACATATTAGGAACGATTCTGGCCGCCTATACAGTAAAAAAAGGCTTGGAAGTGCTGGCCAGAGTAAACCAGATTTTTTTGCCGCTAATAATTATATCAGTAATATTGATATTTCTGCTGGCCCTGCCGGAGATGAGGATAGAACGGTTCCTGCCGGTTCTTGAATCCAGTGCGCTGGAAATATTTAAGGGCAGCGTCGCTCCCTGGGCCTGGATAGGTGAAATAAGCACCTTTGCCATGTTAATCCCCTTTCTGGCACAACCCGGACAAGCCAGGCGCATTGCTGTTGCCACCGTATCCCTGGTGGGACTGTTTTTTACGCTGCTGGCATTAGCCACTGTGGCCACCTTTGGCCCCGCCATCAGCAATATGACTTTTCCCGTGCTAAATACCGCCCGGGTGATTAATATAGCCAATTTCATCGAACGCCCGGAACCGTTAATCATGGCTATTTGGATAACCGGTGGTTTGTTAAAAATTTCCGTCTTTTATTATGCTATAGTACTGGGCTGCACCCAATGGCTGGCCCTTAAAGACTACCGGCCACTGGTACTGCCCGTGGGAGTAATACTGGTCGCCCTTTCCATAGCCGTAGCCGAAAATATGCTGGAAGTAACGCATTTTATCGGCTACGTGTGGCCGCCTTACTCACTGTTAACTTTTGAATTGGGCATACCGCTGACCCTGCTGGTCATTGCATTGCTTAGAAAACGGGGAGGGAACGGGCATTGATTAAAAAAACCATCTGCCTGCTGATAATAATAAGCCTTATATTACCTCTGGAGGGATGCTGGAGCCGCAAAGAATTGAATGAGCTGGCCATAGTGCTGGCCGCAGGGCTGGACAGTACTCCGGAAGGCAATATCGTGCTCACGGTACAAATAGCCAGGCCCAGTGCCCTTGGCGGCTCCCAGAGCGGCCAACAGTCAGGGGGGGGAGCCCAGCAGAACAATGTCTGGGTGGTTTCCCAGGAGGGTGAATCGGTACTGGATGCCACCAGATACCTGGAAAGTAAAGTTCCCCGCCATATTTATTGGGGCCATACCGTAATATTGATTTTAGGCGAACAGCTGGCCAGAGAAGGTATTCGCAAGAGCATAAATTTTTTCTCCCGCTCGCCTCACACGCGTGAAACCATCTGGGTCATGGCGGCCAGGGGCGAGGCCCGGGATGTTTTAAACAGCCATTCCGAGTTGGAAAGCACATCGGCCCAGTCCGCCGGACGCATGATCAGAGCCGGGATTGGCGTGCCGGTGATGTTAAAGGATTTGAGCATGATGCTGGCCGACAAAGGTATAAACCCGGTACTCCCCCGCATAGAATTAACCCCGTCCGGCACGCCCCAGGGACCGGGTATGCCCGAAAATTTGACTGAGACAAACACCCGGCAGTCACGCGCCACAACTCATGCCGAAGTCGCTCTCACCGGCACGGCGGTATTTAACGACGACCGTCTGGTGGGCTGGCTGGATTACCACGAAACCAGAGGGTTGCTCTGGCTTCAAGACAAAATAATCGATGGTGAGGTCACATTACCTTCACCCACCGAACCGAATAAAAAGATATCCATTGATATCACCCGGGGCAGTACACGGGTCGAGCCCTTTTATGACGGCGCAAACATTTGGTTTGATGTAGAAATACAAATGGAAGGAACCCTTTTAGAACAGCAGTCTATAGAAAAGTTAACCAACCCGCATATCTTCAACAACATTGAAAAAAACGCGGCCCACCGTATTGAAGACAAAGCCCGGTCCGCCGTTGAACAGGCTAAATATGATTACGGAGTCGACATATTTGGCTTTGGACAGGCTTTTCACAGAAAATATAAGGATGCCTGGCCGTTATTTGAGGATCGCTGGAACGAAGTATTTATCGGCGCCGACATCAATATAAAAGTTAAAACTTATATACGGCGCACCGGCCTGACGACCAATAGAATCTCCGAACAATAGCCGGTTGAGAAATATCCCATTGTCAGCAATAATACAATAACATCCATGCCGGGATAAACGGTTCCGGCAGAGATTGAATATTATTTTTCCGAATAAGATGACCGGGGGAGATAAGGCATGGTCCTATTAGCCGCAGTGGCTTTTTTAATCATCATCGGGATTGAAGTGCCGGGTCTGGTACGCAAAAAAATGTGGCGGGAATTAACCGCCTTCGCCGCGCTGCTGGTTATCGGCATGGCTATTAGCATACCACAAACGCTGGATATGCCGATTCCCAATCCTAATACGTATATAGAAATAATATTTAAGCCACTAAGCGTGTGGCTGGAAAAATGAGCTAACTGAAACTAAGCGCTGCCGGCATACATCATGGATGATGGCTATTATAAAACAAAAAGCCTATCAGCTTATAACCTTTATACGCCCATGGACACTTAAGCGTAATAAGTTTTTAATTTTTGTGAAATTGTCAGGTATTTGACTGAAATTGTTTGTTTTTAGGGTAAAATATAAAGAAAAACGTAAATAATCCCTTCTCCTAATTACCCTTTTTAATATTCCCTAATTAGCGCCCCTTAATGGGGCGTTTTTGCTTTTGAATAACCTATAAACACAGTTATTATGATATAATAATTTAATTAGAACAAGCTTACAACATAACTATGGCCAATGGTAAAAAAGTTTGCACCTGAACGTTTTCAGAAAACTCTTAATAAACACACAAGGGGGATTTGTTAAATGAACATTATCGCCATTAACGGGAGCCACCGCAAAGGCAAAAACACCGCCGCATTGCTGAGAACAGTGCTGGGCGAGGCCGCCGCCCTGGGCGCCGCAACTGAGCTCCTGGAATTAACCGATTACAACATTAAGCTTTGCCTGTCCTGTAACAAATGCTTGGGCCGGACCCAATGCTCTATTACAGATGACGACATGGCAAGCATCGGTGAAAAATTATTGGCCGCCGATGGCATTGTGCTGGGCTCACCGGTATACTGGTCCAATGTGACCACATTAATGAAAAACTTTATGGACCGTACCCGCTACATGCATATGACCCGGAATTTGTTGGCCGGCAAAGCAGGCGCTGCCGTCACCAACGCCGGACTGCGCAACGGAGGCCAGGAAGCGGCTCTGCGCATTATGGAATTTTTCCTAATGGCCCAGGGACTGTATGTGGTGGATGCCCGGGATAAAAACGGAGCCATAATGTCGGCGGGAGTGGCCGGCTCATTGCTTGCGGATGTGAAGGAAGGCAAGGTAATCTGGCGCAAAAGCGCAGAGGAAGACGAGGCCACCATGCAGGCAGCGCGACAGTTGGGCAGAAATATGGTCGAGCTGATTAAATCTCTATCTGATAAATAAACCAACTACCATTCCAAAACCTTTTGAGACCTTGACCGCCCCAACGGCGTGAGCATCTAATGCCCGCCGCCGTCCGGGTTCTCACCCATTCATATCTTCAATAATAATATTGAATTGATCTTTCACGCGCACCGGCAAATTACCCGGCGGCGCATTTTTTATTTGCCCAATGAGTTCTTGCAACTCCGCAAAAATTTTTTTATCCGTGGTTACATGCACATCATACTCCGGAGCTATACTTTTAACTTTACCATGTAATTCCTGCTTGATAGATTTTAAACGCAGGCGGTCAAATCCGGCAACTTTAACGGCTACGGCTATCTGATCGTTCATCACCAACGCCAGGCTTTCTTCCACACCCCGCGCTGTGCGGACCTCTTCCTTCACTTGATCCGTCAATTCAGGATTAATTTGAACTTGTCCTTTAACCTGTCCTTGCTGCGGCTGCGGCTTTCTTTGGGGTGAGTCCGGCATGGCGCAACCGCTCACGGTGCATAATAGTAAAGATAAAACAGCAGCTTTTACGAGTTTATGCATACTTATCATCCTTCTTATCCACATCATTACTATTATCAAAAATACCAACCGTTTTACCCCGGCCTACCCTTTGGGCTTAACCAGCAACGCCGCCATAAAACCAAAAATAATAGCTGCCGATATACCTGCACTGGTTACTTCAAAAATACCCGTCAGGATCCCCACCAGCCCGGTCCGCTCGGCCTCGGCCATTGCCCCGTGCACCAGTGAATTGCCAAAACTGGTAATGGGTACGGTGGCCCCGGCACCGGCAAAATCAATCAGCGGCTCGTAAAGCCCCAAACCGGCTAAAACAGCGCCCGCAACAACCATACTGCTTATGGTATGGGCCGGGGTAAGCTTTCCCACATCCATGAGCAGCTGGCCGATTACACAAATTAGCCCGCCAACCACAAAGGCCCAAAAATATGTTTCCAAAAAC